>NZ_JBEXCY010000239.1:0-16502 GCF_040605515.1 Dactylosporangium sp. NPDC005572
CGCCCCCGCACGCGCGCATCTCCGGGACCGGCGACGCCGCCGCGGCCGCCGGCTTCGACCGGTGGCGGGCGCAGCAGCCGGGTCTCCAGGTGGACTACACCCCGGCCGGGTCGGCGGCCGGCAAGCGGGACTTCGCGAACCGGGCCAACGACTTCGCCGTGTCCGACCTGCCGTTCCTCGGGCGGGACCCGCGGACCGGCCATGACGACTGGGACGGGTACCGGCCGTACACGTACGCCCCGCTGACGGCCACCGCCGTCGCCGTCTCGTACCAGCTGCGCGAGCACGGCGTGCCGATCCGCGACCTGCGCCTCTCCGGCTCGACCCTGGCCCGGATCTACTCGGGCGCGATCACGGACTGGAGCGACCCGGCGATCCGGGCCGACAACAACGGCCGCGTGCTGCCCGCCCGGCCGATCGTCCCGGTGGCGCCGGCGGCGGCGTCCGGCACGACGTACCTGCTCACCGACTTCCTGAGCCGGCGCTTCCCGGCCGACTGGACGACCGGCCGCAGCCAGTACCTCCCGCAGCGGCCCGGCCTGCGCGAGCTCACCGGCACCGGCGCGATCGCCGCCTTCGTGACCGACCCCGCCAACGACGGCGCGATCGGCTACACGGACCACACCACCGCGCTGCGGGCCGGCCTGCCGGTGGCGAAGATCGGCAATGCCGGCGGCTGGTTCGTCGCGCCCGACCCGCTCAACGTCACGTTCGCGCTGGGGATGCCGCTCGGCGCCCCGGTGTACGACGCCCCGGACCCGCGGGTGTACCCGTTGTCGGGCGTCACGTACCTCATCCTGCCGACCGGCACCGACCCGCAGGCCGAACCGCGGATGACCACCGCCAAGCGGCAGACCATGGTCGACTTCTTCGCCGCGGCGGTGTGCGAACCGGCGGGCGACGGTGTGACGCCGCTGTCGGCGATCGGCGTGTACGGGATGTTCGACGCGCTCGAGCGGCTGCACGCGGTGGACCCGGCGGTCGACACGAGCATCCTCGACCCGCGGCGGCATCCGTGCCTGAACCCGGCGGTCCAGACCGACTACTTCGACGTGGTGCCGATGCCGGCCGAGTGTGACCAGGCGGGTCACGGCCCGTGCGGACGCGTCGCCGGCGTGCCGGCGGAGGCGCTCAACGCGACCCCGCCGTACCAGGGCAGCCTCGGCCTGCAGGTGGCGCTCGGCACGCGGGTCGCGCTCACCCAGGTCGACCCGGCGACCGCGGGCGGCCACCCCGCCCAGGCCACGGACCCGACCGGCCACCGCCACGCCTGGGTCTTCCGGGGCGAGCTGGCCGGGGTGTCGGTCGCCGACTCGCGCCCGGACCAGCCCGGCTGGACCGTGACCGGCCAGGCCACCGACCTGACGAACGGCGCGGCGACGGTCCCGGCCCGCGACGTCGGCTGGGCGCCGGCGCTGGTCACCGCCGGCAGCGACGCCGAGGGCGACCCGGTCGCCGGCCCGGCGGTGCCACCGAACCTGGCCGCACCGGCGAGCCCCGGCCTGGCGACGGCCTGCCTGCTGGCCACCGCCCCGGCCGGGGGCGGCCTGGGCACCCAGCGCCTGGGCGCGGCGATGGAGCTGTGGATGCCCGACACGTCCCCGAAGGGCGGGTACACCGGCACGCTGACGCTGACGCTGATCAGCGCCTGAGCACCGGACGGTGGGCGGGCCGGCGGCGAGCGCCGGCCCGCGGGGTCAGCGGGGGAGGGCCTGCTGGAGCTCGGCCCGCAGGGCCGGGGTCAGCATCTCGCCCGTCTGCTTGGCCAGCCGGGCCATCTCGTAGCCCACGACACCGATGTCGGCCTCGCGGCCGGCCAGCACCGCCAGGATCGAGCCGTCGCGGATCGACATCACGAGGAAGAAGCCCTGGCCCATCTCGACCACGGTCTGCTTGACCTCGTCGCCGTCGAAGATGCGCGCGGCGCCGCTCGTGACGCTGACCAGGCCGGACGTCACGGCGGCGAGCTGGTCGGCGCTGTCGCGCGGGAGGTGGTCGGAGACGGCGACCAGCAGGCCGTCCGACGACACCACCACCGCGTGCGCGATGCCCGGCACCCGCTCGGTGAACGCGTTGATCAGCCAGCTCAGGTCACGTGCTTGTTGGCTCAGGGTCACGCCGTGCTCCCTCGATTTTCGTTGATCGGCACCGTGGGAACTTCGTCCTCGTTCGCGGCCCGGTGCACGCCGCTGTAGAACCGGGTGAGCATGCTGCTGACGCTCGCCGGGTCCGGCTCGCTGGGCTGGCTGACCGTCACCGGCTGGACGGCCTCGGCCGCGGGCACCACGCCGTTCGGGTCGCCCGGCAACTGGGCCAGCGGCACCCGGATGGGCAGGCCGGCGTTGCTCGTCCCGGCCGTGACCGGCTGGCGCTGCGCCGGGACGACGGGCGCCGCGGGCGCTTCGCCGCCACCGCCCTTCGACCACCAGCGGGTGCCCTTCGCCGCCGGGGCGGCGTTGCCCCGGGCAGCGGCGCCGATGATGTCCTCGGCCCGGTTCGGCCCGCGCCGGACGGCGTTCGCCGGCCCGCCGTTCGCCGACCGCACCACGCCGTTGCCCGGCTGGGCGGAGACGGGCGCCGCCGAGACCGGCTGGGCCGACACGGGAGCCACGGACACCGGCTGGGCCGACACCGGCGTGGCCGAGACCGGCTGCGCCGACACCGGCTGGGCCGACACGGGAACCGCCGAGACCGGCGCGGCCGACACCGGCGCCCCCGGGACCTGGTGCGCCGCCCCGTTGCCGGCCGCGATCGCCGCCGCCGCCGACGAGGCCACCGGCCAGGTGGTCGCCGGCACCTCGACGCCGGGGAGCGGCGGCGCGGCCACCGCCGGTACACCCGAGACCGGACGCGGATCGCCCGCGTCGGCGGGCCGTCCGGGCAGCGCGGGCAGCACCGCCGTCGGCGAGTCCATCGTGTCGTTCGACGGCACCGCCGGCAGCGGCGGGCTGGCCAGCCCCTCCATCGCGATCGGCAGCCGGCCCGGCCCGGTGAGCCGGTTGCCCGGCCCGCCGTAGAGCCCGACGCCGTCCGGGGCGGTCGCCAGCAGCTTCTGCGGGAGCGTCACGTACGCCGTGACGCCCTCGTCGGTCGCCGTGAGCCGCACGTGGACCCCGTGCCGGTCGGCGAGGTGACCGACCACGACGAGGCCCATCCGCTCGGAGGCGGCCACGTCGATGGCGATCGGGGTCGAGACGCGCTCGTTGGCGTCGACGAGGCCGGACTCGGTCATGCCGATGCCCTTGTCCTCGATGACGATCGTCGCGTCCTTGCCGCCGTTGGCGGGCCAGCCGGAGACCGTGACCACGGTGTCCGGCGGGGAGAACGTGGTGGCGTTCTCCAGCAGCTCGGCGAGCAGGTGCACGATGTCGGCCACGGCGTGCCCGATGACGAAGACGTCGTTGGACACGTCGTGACGGATCCGGGCGTACTGCTCGATCTCGGCCATCGCGGCGAGGGTGACCGCGGACAGCGAGACCGGCTGGGCCCACCTGCGCGTGGCCTCGCTGCCGGCGAGGACGAGCAGGTTCTCGTCGTTGCGGCGCATGCGCGTCGCGAGGTGGTCGAGGCGGAACAGGTTGGCCAGCTGGTCGGGGTCGGTCTCGGCCGACTCCAGCTGGTCGAGCAGCTGGAGCTGGCGCTCGACCAGCGTCTGCGACCGGCGGGCCAGGTTGACGAACATGGAGTTGACGTTGCGCCGCATGACCGCCTGCTCGACGGCCAGGCTCACGGCGCTGCGGTGGACGGCGGTGAACGCGTCCGCCACCTCGCCGATCTCGTCGGACGAGCGCACCCGAGTCGTGGTGTCGACGGTGACCGTCTCGCCGCGGGGGAGTGTTCGCAGCCGCTGGATGGCCTCCGGCAGCCGGTGCTGGGCCACGTCGAGGGCCTGGGCCCGCAGCTGGCGCAGCGAGCGGGCCATCGACCGGCCGATGAGCCAGGACAGCAGCAGCGCGAGCAGCATGACCAGGACGATCACCGAGGTCGCCAGGAACGCCTGGTTGCGCTGGTCGGTCGACCGGCTGGCAGCGCCCTCGATGGCGTCCTCGAGCAGCTCCTGCTCGACCGAGCGGATGTAGTCGAGCTCGGCGGTGCTGGCCAGCCACCAGTCCTCGGGGGTCACGCCGACCTGGGCGCCCCGGGCCCGGGAGATGACCTCCTGCTGGAGGCGGGAGACCGTGGAGACGGCCGGCTGGCGCAGGTTGCGGTCGTAGAGGGCGAGGTGCCGCGGGCTCGCCGAGGCGCGGAACTGCTCGACCGCGGCGGTGTGGCGGGCCTGGATCTCGGAGAACATGGCGAAGTCGTCGGGGGCGAACTTGCCCGCGCTCGCGGCGGCGAAGATCCGGCCGCGCAGCTGGTCCTTGAGCTCCTTGGCCTGGGCGAGGTCCATGAGCGAGGAGACCTCGCTGACCGACTGCGAGTCACCGCCGATGTCGGGGCGGTCGGGCACCAGGTCGAAGAGGTGCTGGATGGTCTCCGAGTACTGGTCGAACACGGCTTCCTGGCGCAGCCAGCGCGACTTCACGCCCTCCCGGACCAGGGCCAGGTCCTGGAAGTCGGCGGCGATCCGGTTCTGCGTCTGGTTGAAGATCGGGTTCTGCAGCAGCGGGCGGGCGGCCTTCGAGAAGGCGGCGAGGGCCGCGTCGGTCTGCGCGTAGTCGGCGAACAGCTCCTGGTTGTCGGAAGTCGAGCCGCTCGTCGCCGCGACGGTGGTCGATTTCGCGAGAAGTCCGGCCGTTCGGTCCCTCTCGAGCTGCAACTGGTGGATGAGATCGGTCAGTTGGCGGCCGACCTTGACCCCTTGGGCGAACTGATCCAACTTCGACGCGTCCTGCACGGACGCGTTGATCTGGACGCCGGCGATGACCAGGAAGGCCACGGCGGGCAGCACGAGGACCGCGGCCAGCTTCGTGGGCACGCGCCAGTCGCGCACCCGGAGCAGCGACGTGCGCCGTTGCGGCTCCCCCGGCCGCCGGCGGCGGTGGCTGTTCACCTTCATCACGACGGCAGGTGCCCTCGTCGAAGGCGGCGAAGCGAAGGTCTGCACCCCTCACACCTTTCGCATACGTCATCGCGCTGCCTGAGCAGCGTGCGGCCCTTATCAAACCAGGGTTGCGACCAGTGTCCAACCACGTCATTGTGGTGCAGGTCACATTACTCGAAGCCGGACACCGGGGTTGCCTCCGCATTGACCAGAACGGAAGGATACGGCCGTCCGACCTCCCGCGCCCGCAAGGAGACATTCGCCGTGCTCACCAGGGGCCGCCGGCCCGCAGCGATCGTCCTGCTGCTGGCGTCGGCATTGCTCATCGCGGCGTGCACGGGCGGCGGCAACCCGGCCCCGAAGGCGCCCGCGAGCGTCGCCATCGGGCTGCTGGTGCCGACCACCGGCGCCAACGCGCAGCTCGGCCAGCAGGCCACGCTCGGCGCGAAACTTGCGATCGAGCTGGTGAACCAGGACTTCAAGGACCTGCCGCTGCCCCTGCCGCTCGGCGCGGGTGCGGGCCTGCACAACGGCACCAAGCTGACGCTCATCGCCGGCAACACCGAGAGCGCGCCGGAGAAGGTCGAGAAGGAGGCGTCCCGCCTGGTCGCCGAGGGCGCCGTCGGGCTGGTGCTCGCCGACACCATCGACGTGGCCGCGCCGGCCGGCCGGGAGACCGACCTCATCGGCGTCTCGCTCGTCGACGCGCTGAGCACCTCGGACACGTTCGCCGACCTCAACCGCACCGCGCACTTCCGGATCCAGCCCAGCGACCGGCAGCTCGTCTCCACCGCGCTCGGCCTGCTGTACCGGCAGCGCGACACCCCGGCCCAGTTCAAGCGGATCGTCACCGCCGCCGGCACCCCGGCCGGCGCCGTCGGCGGCGAGGTCAGCACGCTCAAGAGCACGATCGAGGACCTGAGCCTGGCCGCCGGCTACGAGGTGGGCGGCCGGGACAAGATCGTGCCGCTCGGCGGGGCCGACGCCGGCCAGCCCGACGGCCTGGTGGTCAAGGGCGACGCGGTGCTGGCCGTCGTCACGAACCCGGCCGAGGCGACCGCCGCGACCGAGCTGGCCGTGCGGCTGCGCGGCACCGCGCCGGTCATCGCCGTCGGCCCGGGCGTCGGCGCGCTGGACGGGGTCAAGTCCAGCGGCGGCGTGCAGGCGCTGCGATCCGTCGGCTGGTCGGCCGAGTTCGCCGGGCGCAACCCGATCTCGCGGGTCGTCGGCACCATGTACGAGCAGGCGTTCCACACCAAGCTGACCGAGGTCGCGGCGGCCGCGTTCACCGCCACGATGGTGCTCGCGATGGCGATGGACCAGGTCACCGACTTCACGCCGCAGTCGATCCGCAGCGCGGTGCAGCAGATCACGCTGCCGGCGACCCAGACGATCATGCCGTGGAACGGCATCCGCTTCGACGGCAACGGCTACAACCAGCTCGCCGCGGGCGTCGTCGAGCAGCACGTGCCCAACGGCTACCAGGTGGTCCACCCGATCGAGCTGGCGGCGACGCCGACGCTCAGTCTCTGAGGTACCGGCTGAGCTCCTCGGGGCGGCGGACCAGCTCGTTGAGGTCGAGCGCGGCGTCGTCCGGCCCGGTGAGCCGGCGCGGCAGCAGCGGGTGGGTGCGCCGCCAGCCCCGGCGCAGCAGGGTGTACTCCACGACCACGGCCAGCAGCGTCGCCCCCATCCACGGCGGCGCCGAGCGGTCGTCGTCCTCGGTGGCCGGCGGCAGCCCGCGGCGGGCCCGCTCCACGTCCACCGGCCGGCGCAGCAGCGTGCCGGCCAGCTCGTCGCGGCCGTCGGGCGCGCGGCCGAGGACCGCCTGGACCGCCTCGACGTACTCCCGCGCCCGCCGCTGCACCTCGGCCAGGTAGACCGCGACCGGCAGGTCGGCGAAGCGGGTCCAGGGCAGGTCGCCGGTCAGGACGTCGGCGGCGAGCGCCTGCTCCTCCTCGGCTGACAGCTCGTCCAGCGCCACGCTGTCGGCCGCGAGCGCGACCGGCCGGTCGGCGCCGGCGGTCGAGCGCAGCTCGGCGGCGAGCCCCGGGTGCCGGTCCGGCAGGGCGGCCAGCACCGCGGTGAGGTCGTGCGCGGGCGCGCCCCACTCGGCCAGCCGCAGCCGCCAGCCGGCGTGCAGGTCGGCCACCCGCCGGGGCAGGCCGTCGACCTCCGGGGTGCCCTCGGCGGCCGCGAACGCGGTGAACACCGCCTCGATCGCCGCCGCCCGCAGCAGCGCGAGGGCCGCGTCCTCGACCGCGCCGAGGCCGCCGCCGACCGCGTTGACCGCGGCCGCGTCGCGGACCCGCTCGGCCTCGCCGAGCAGGCCCCCGGTCGCGGCGAGCAGCCGGGCGTGCCGGTTGGCCGCGGTGGCTGGGGCGCCTGAGGCGCCTGGGGCGCCCGGCTCCGGCTCGTGCAGCCGGGCGTTGAGCAGGCCGCGGACCAGGTCGGGGTGGCGCGACGGGGGCAGCGCGAGCTCGTGCGCCAGCACGGCG
Source organism: Dactylosporangium sp. NPDC005572 (assembly GCF_040605515.1). Taxonomy (NCBI): domain Bacteria; kingdom Bacillati; phylum Actinomycetota; class Actinomycetes; order Micromonosporales; family Micromonosporaceae; genus Dactylosporangium; species Dactylosporangium sp. NPDC005572. Next base: position 7,483 of record NZ_JBEXCY010000239.1, read on the forward strand.
CGCAGCTGGTCGGCGGGCAGGCCCGCGACGAGCGGCAGGCCGATCACCAGCTCGCCGGCGGTGAGGCGGGCCGTGGGTGCGCCGCCCAGCCGTACCGCCGCCGGAAACGCCACATCGGCGTGCTTCACGGCGTCGAGGACCAGGGAGTGCAGCGCCGCATGCCGGCTGGCCCCCACCAGCGGCAGCCCCGACCGGCGCGGCTCCGGGAGGTTGCCCAGCAGCCGACGACCACGCCAGGCGGTCAGCCCGCCGGGAAGTCTCGCCATAGTTCCCTCAGTTTGCCCCAGATCGGGCCCCGGCTGAAGCACCGCCTCTTCCGGATAAGTTACTCGTGAGTCACTATGGGGCCGTGCACTACGACGTGGTGGTGATCGGCTCCGGCTTCGGCGGCAGCGTGGCCGCCCTGCGGCTCGCCGAGAAGGGCTACTCGGTGGCGGTCCTCGAGGCGGGCCGGCGCTTCGCCGACGACGAGTTCCCGAAGACCTCCTGGGACTCGCGGCGGTTCCTCTGGGCGCCGGTGCTCGGCTGCTACGGCATCCAGCGGATCACGATGCTGCGCAACGTCCTCGTGCTGTCGGGCGCGGGCGTCGGCGGCGGCTCCCTGGTGTACGCCAACACCCTCTACCGCCCCCTCCAGCCGTTCTACGACGATCCGCAGTGGAAGGACATCGCCGACTGGCGGGCCGAGCTCGCCCCCTTCTACGACCAGGCCGAGCGGATGCTCGGGGTCACCACGTACCGCCGGATGACCCGCGCCGACGTGGCGATCAAGGCGGTCGCCGAGCGGATGGGCGTCGGCGGCACGTTCCACCAGACCCCGGTCGGCGTGTACTTCGGCAAGCCGGACGTCGACCCGTACTTCGGCGGCGCCGGCCCGGTGCGGCAGTCCTGCGAGCACTGCGGCTCGTGCATGACCGGCTGCCGGGTCGGGGCGAAGAACACGCTGGTCAAGAACTACCTGTACCTCGCCGAGCGGCTCGGCGCCACGGTCCACCCGCTGACCACGGTGACCGCCGTGCGCCCCGATGGGGACGGGTACGCGGTCGAGACCCGCGGCACCGGCCGCCGCCGGCGCCGGCAGACGTTCACCGCGGGCCAGGTGGTGTTCGCCGCCGGCGCGCTCGGCACCCAGCGGCTGCTGCACCAATGCCGGGCGGCGGGCCTGCTGCCCGGGCTGTCCGGCCGGCTGGGCGCGCTGACCCGCACCAACTCCGAGTCGATCGTGGGCGCCCGCTCGCTGCGCCGGGACGTCGACTTCACCGACGGCGTGGCGATCACCAGCTCGTTCCACCCGGACGCGAACACCCACATCGAGCCGGTCCGCTACGGCCCCGGCTCCAACGCGATGGGCCTGCTGCAGACCGTGCTCACCGACGGCGGCCCGCTGCGGCCGCTGCGCTGGTTCGGCGCGTTCTTCCGCCACCCGGTCCGGCACGTGCGGGTGCTCTCGGTGCGCCGCTGGTCGCACAAGACGATCATCGCGCTGGTCATGCAGTCGGTCGACAACTCCCTCGACGTGCACTACCGCCGCTCGTGGACCGGCCGCCGGCGGCTCACGACCACGCAGGGCCACGGCGAGCCCAACCCGGCCTGGATCCCGGCCGGCAACCACGCCGTTCGCCTGCTGGCCGAGGAGATCGGCGGCCTGCCCGGCGGCTCCTGGTCCGAGGTGTTCAACATCCCGGTCACGGCGCACATCCTGGGCGGCGCGGCGATCGGCGCGTCACCCGACGGCGGGGTCGTCGACGCGTACCACCGTGTCTTCGGTCACCCCGGGCTGCACGTCGTCGACGGCGCGGCGGTCTCCGCCAATCTCGGGGTGAACCCCTCGCTGACGATCACCGCCCAGGCCGAGCGGGCCATGTCCATGTGGCCCAACAAGGGCGAACCCGACCTCCGCCCGCCGCTCGGGGCGGCCTACACCCCCGTCGCGCCGGTCCGCCCGGCGAACCCCGCCGTGCCCGAGGGCGCGCCCGGAGCCCTCAGGCTCGCCGGATAGGCTTTCTGCCCATGACCACGCCGCAGCCGGTTCTCGTCGTCGACTTCGGCGCGCAGTATGCGCAGCTGATCGCCCGCCGCGTGCGCGAGGCGCACGTCTACTCGGAGATCGTGCCGCACTCGATGACGGTCGCCGACATGCTTGCCAAGCGGCCCGCGGCGATCATCCTGTCCGGCGGCCCGTCGTCGGTCTACGAGGACGGCGCCCCGCAGGTCGACCCGGGGCTGTTCACCGCCGGCGTGCCGGTCTTCGGCATCTGCTACGGCTTCCAGGCGATGGCCGTCGCCCTGGCGGGTGAGGCGGCGCACACCGGCAACCGCGAGTTCGGCGGCACCCAGCTGCGCCTCGCCGGCGCCGGCGGCGTGCTGCTGCGCGACCTGCCGGCCGAGCAGTCGGTCTGGATGAGCCACGGCGACTGCGTGACCGCGGCCCCGGCCGGGTTCACGGTCACCGCCGGCTCGCCCGGCGCCCCGGTCGCCGCGTTCGAGGACGTCGAGCGCCGCCTGGCCGGCGTGCAGTTCCACCCCGAGGTGGCGCACACCGCGCACGGCCAGACGATCCTCAAGCGGTTCCTCCACGAGGTGGCCGGCATCGAGCCGACCTGGACGTCGAACAACATCATCGAGGAGCAGGTCGCGGCGGTCCGGGCCCGCGTCGGCAGCAAGCGGGTGCTCTGCGCGCTGTCCGGCGGCGTCGACTCGGCGGTGGCTGCGGCGCTCGTCCACAAGGCCGTCGGCGACCAGCTGACCTGCGTGTTCGTCGACCACGGCCTGCTGCGCGCGGGCGAGGCCGAGCAGGTCGAGAAGGACTACGTGGCGTCCACCGGCATCACGCTCAAGGTCGTCGACGCCTCCGCCCGGTTCCTCGGCGCGCTCGCCGGCGTCACCGACCCCGAGCAGAAGCGCAAGATCGTCGGCCGGGAGTTCATCCGGGTCTTCGAGCAGGCGGCCCGCGAGCTGGAGGCCGAGGGGCACGTCGAGTTCCTCGTGCAGGGCACCCTCTACCCGGACGTGGTCGAGTCCGGCGGCGGCACCGGCACGGCCAACATCAAGTCGCACCACAACGTCGGCGGCCTGCCCGAGGACCTCAAGTTCGAGCTGGTCGAGCCGCTGCGCACGCTCTTCAAGGACGAGGTCCGCCAGATCGGCGCGGCGCTCGGCCTGCCCGAGGAGATCGTGATGCGCCACCCGTTCCCGGGCCCCGGCCTGTCGATCCGGATCATCGGCGCCGTCGACGAGGAGCGCCTGGCCATCCTCCGCGCGGCCGACCTGATCGCCCGCGAGGAGCTCACCGCGGCCGGCCTCGACCGCAGCGTCTGGCAGTTCCCGGTCGTGCTGCTGGCCGACGTCCGCAGCGTCGGCGTCCAGGGCGACGGCCGCACCTACGGCCACCCGATCGTGCTGCGCCCGGTCTCCAGCGACGACGCGATGACCGCCGACTGGTCCCGGCTCCCGCACGAGCTGATCGCCCGCATTTCCACCCGGATAACAAACGAGGTCCGGGAGGTCAACCGCGTGGTCGTGGATGTTACGTCCAAGCCGCCGGGCACTATTGAATGGGAATGAATCGCCCTTCAGCCTGAAGTCACCCTTGCGGGTCCGGCAAAAGGCCGGACAATTTACCGACGTGACTCCTGCGCTCCAGCCGCTGCGACGCATCGCGGCGTACTGCGTCTGCGCCGACGGCGACCAGGTGCTCCTGGTCCGGGCCTCGGCGAAGTCCGGCACGCCGGGCGTGTGGTCGCTGCCCGGCGGCGCGGTCGACCACGGCGAGAACCCGGTGGACACGGTCGTGCGCGAGACGGCCGCCGAGACCGGGGTGTCGGTCGCCGTGGCCCGGCTGCGTGACGTGCTCGCCGACATGCGGGCGCTGCCGGACCGCGGCCTGACCATCCACACCGACCGGCTCATCTACGAGGTGACGGTCCGCGGCGGCGCGCTGCGCGACCGGGTGGGCCAGCCGACCGACCTGGCCCGGTGGGTCACCCTCGACGAGGCCAAGGAGCTGCCGCTGCGCCGGTTCACCGCCGACGCGCTCGGCCTGCCCGACGCCGCCACCGACATCCGGCCCGACGGGGTGCCCGAGCTGCCCTCGTTCTTCGCCGTGCCCGGCCCCGACGGACTGCACCGCGCGCAGCGCTTCGCGGCCTACGCGGTCTGCACCGACCGGCGCAACCGGGTCCTGCTCACCCGGATCTCCGAGGGCTACCCCGGGGGCGGCTCCTGGCACCTGCCCGGCGGCGGCACCGACTTCGGCGAGCAGCCGGGCGTCGCGCTGATCCGCGAGCTGGTCGAGGAGACCGGCCAGGAGGGGCGCATCGTCGAGCTGCTCGGCGTCGCCAGCCACCGCGACGCGGCCCAGCTCGGCCCGGAGGGCTACCCGATCGACTGGCACGGCGTGCGGGCCTTCTACAAGGTCCAGGTCGCCCGCTCCAGCCGGCCGGTGATCCACGACGTCGGCGGCTCGACCGCCGAGGCCCGCTGGTTCGACCCGGACGAGCTCGACGAACTGCCATTGACGGAGGTCACCGAAGAGGCGCTTCGCGGGGCGGGCCTACGCTGAGATCATGACGCGCACGCGGACGATCACCGCCTACGGCCGGGTGGCCGGCTCCGACACCGAGCTCGGCGGCCCGATCCGCCACTTCGAGAACCCGGCGACCGCGGTGGTGCGCCTGTTCGCCGAGGCCGGACGGGCGGTCGCGGTGTCGTTGGTGCTCGACGTGCGCGCGCTGGTCACCGCGGACGCGCACGAGGACCGGATCGTCTTCGCGGTCGTGCCCGTCCCCGGCGAGCCCGGTCCGGTCGCCGAGGCGGCGCCGCCCGGCCCGGACGCGCTGCCCCGCGGGCAGCGGTTCGCCGCCTACGGCCTCGCCACCGACCCCGGCGGGCGGGTGCTGCTCACCGAGATCGCGCCGGGCTACCCGGGCGCGGGCCGCTGGCACCTGCCGGGCGGTGGCACCGACGCCGGTGAGCAGCCGGGTGACGCGCTCATCCGCGAGCTGTACGAGGAGACCGGCCAGGTCGGCGAGATCACCGAGCTGCTCGGGGTGACCCACCGCCGCAACCCCGGCGCCGTCGGGCCGGAGGGCTACCCGATCGACTGGCACGGCGTGCGGGCGCTGTACCGCGTGCTGGTGCCCGCGCCGTCGCAACCCACAGTGACGGAGGCCGCCGGCGGATCGACCGCGGCGGCCGCCTGGTTCGCCCCGGCCGAGCTGGCCGGGCTGCCCACGACCGAGGTGGTGCAATGGGCTCTGGCCGCACCGCAACGGGGGAGTGACCGGGGTCGTTAAAATGGACCAGAGGTAAATTCCGGGATACGCTCAGTAGTCGCGGGATTCGCCTGCATTGGCGGTTTCCTACCTCAGGCATCGCCAACCGCGATCTGATGTGCGATGGTGTGTAGATCGCGAGACGGTCTCGCAAAAACGGACACAGGGGGACAACCTCCCCCCGACAGAGCCCGTGGGAACCCCGTTCCTACATGGAGGATCAGTGCCGAGAGCACCTTGGCAGCGACGACGCACCACGGACAGCCCTCGCCCGGGAGGTGGCCGGCAGTGGGCCGGGCGGCTGCGGCGCAGCGGTTCCCTGGCCCGGCAGGTGCTCTTCGCCGGACGCGTCGGCCGCCGTGGTGACGGCAACATCGCCGGCTCCACCGCGCTGCTCGTGCCCCCGCCCGCCGAGACCGAGGTCCGCAACGGCCGGGTCCGGCTGCCCCGCCTGCGCATGCGGCGCCGTGACGGTCTGTCACGAGACGTGGTGTCCGTCGCCCCGGTCAGCCCGGCCGTCCCGGCCCCGGCGACCGCTGAGGCGCCCCAGTCGCTGAGCATCCCGCTGCTGCCCGGCGAGCGCACGCTCGCCCGCCGGATCCGCTTCGCGATCGTCAACGCGTGCACCATCAGCAGCCTCATGCTGGGCCTGTCGGCCATCTTCATCGCGGTCAACCACGGCGACGTCCGCGTCGCCGCCGGCCTGCTGATCGCGTGCGTGATCTTCGACGGCCTCGACGGCTTCCTGGCCCGCCGCCTCGGCGTCGCCAGCCCGTTCGGCGCGCAGATGGACTCCCTGGCCGACATGTGCTCGTTCGGCCTGGCGGCGCCCGTGGTCGTGTATGCCTGGCTCAACGGCTCGGCCCCGAGCGCCGTCCTGGTGCCCGCGTGCGCCCTCGTGGCGGCCTGCGCGGCGATCCGCCTGGCCCGCTTCAACGTCTCGCCGAAGGACGGCCGCTTCTTCTGCGGCGTCCCGACCACGATGTGCGCGGCGGTCCTGGCCCTGGGCACCCTGATCGCCCCGGAGATGCCGCCGGTCCTGCGCGTCGCGGGCGTGGCCCTGCTGGGCCTGGCGATGGTCTCCAGCTTCCCGTATGCGAAGCTGGCCCGCCTCCTGCGCCTGCCCCCGTGGCTGCTGGTGCTGCCGGTGATCGGCGCCCTGGTGGACTACCGGGTGACCTTCGTGGTGGTCGTCCTGGCCTACCTGGTGAGCGGCCCGGTCCTGTGGCTGCGCCAGCGCGGCGAGCAGCCCGCCTGACGCTCCCTCCCGGCGAACTCCCGGCGAACACCGCCCCGGCACCTCGCGAGAGGTCGCCGGGGCGGTTCGTTGCGGGCGTCAGAGCCAGTGGGCGATCACCGTCTGACCGCCGACCACGCGGTCGCCCGGGGCCACGGCCGGGGTGGCCTTGTCGGCCGGGAGGTACACGTCGGTGCGGGAGCCGAAGCGGATCAGGCCGAAGCGCTCGCCCTTGGCCAGCAGCGACCCGACCGGGGCGCGCTGGACGATGCGGCGGGCGATCAGGCCCGTGCGCTGGACCACCGCCACCGGGCCGTAGGCCGTCTCCAGCAGCGTGTAGGCCGCCACGTTGTGCTCGGCCTCCGGCTTCATCGCGGCCGCGTAGCCGCCGTCCTCGACGAAGTAGTCGATGACCTTGCCGGCCACCGGGGCGCGGTTCACGTGCACGTCGAGCACCGACAGGAACACGGCGACGCGGAGGAACTCCAGGTCGCCGAAGCGCGGGTCGTGCATGCGCTCCACGCCGAGGACCTTGCCGTCGCTCGCGGCCACCACGGCGCTCGCGTCCTCCGGGACGTCGCGCTGCGGGTCGCGGAAGAACGCCGCCACCGGCGCCGCGGCCAGGGCCGGGACCAGCCAGAGCTTCGACTTCGGGCGGGCCGCCTTGGCCAGCGCTGCCAGGCCGAGCGCGATGCCGGCGGCGGCGACGCCGTTGGAGTCGATGTTCATGCCGCGGGTGAGCGGGACGCTCGACGGGCGCAGCGCGGGCAGCAGCCGGCCGGCCGTGGCGTGGTGGGCGGGCGTGTGGCGCAGCCGGTGGACGCGGACCGGCGGCACGTTGCGCAGGACCAGGTCGCTGCCCACGCCGTAGAGCGCCGCCTGGCGCTCGACCTCGTCGGCGGCGCCGCTCGGCAGGCGGGTCGCCGGGACGACCACGGTGAGCACGCCGCCGGTGGCGACGAGCTTGGACAGCCCGCCGAGCACCTCGCGGGCCTCGTCGGCGCTGCCGGCGAGGGCCTCCGCGGCGATCACGACATCGGCCGGTTCTGCGGCGTCGAGGGACTCGACCACGCGGGTGCGCTCGGCCACCCAGCGGCCCTGCCGCTCCACGTGCTCGCGCAGGGCGGCGGCGCCGGTCGCGCCGCCGGCGACGACCGTCAGCCGGTCGTCGGGCAGCAGGGCGTCGATCGCGGCGGCCAGCGCGGCGGAGCCGGCGGCCGCGCCGACCAGCAGGCCGGTCTTGGGGCCGCCGTGGCGGGCGAGCTCGGAGGCAAGGACCCGGGCGGCACGGTCACCGATCTGGACCGGACGGCCGACGGGAAACTGGGTCATCTCGGGAAGACTCCTCGGGAAAAGGCGAGACCGGCGGGGTGACATCCCCCGCCGGCCAGCATATTCCGTCGTCAGTCCAGATCGTCCGGGTCGTAGTCGTAGTCGTACTTCGGACCCGAGCTCGTCGGGGCCATCGCCTCCGCCTTGTCGCCCTTGTCCTTGCCGTTGCGGTCCTTCTCGGGCCGGTCGGAGCGCAGCGCCCCGAGCAGTCCCAGCAGGCCGAACAGGATCAGGCCGACGGCGACGATCCAGCCGGCGTTGAGGTTCACCGAGACGGCCTGGTTGAACAGCCAGACGATCACGATCCCCAGAAAGATCAGTCCGAAGGTCAGGGACACGCCATCCGTGCGGTGCGGCTTCATCGGGTCACCTCCAGGTTGCCGTAGTCGAGGTCGAGGTTGAGGTGGAGCTTGCCGCCGCCGGCACCGTCGACGCCGGTGTCGGTGAACTCCTTGGTCTGGTTGAAGCCGCCGCACTCCTGGTCGAGCACCCGGCAGTCGCCGCCGGAGACCCGCACGTCGACCGTCACGTCGACGTTGGGCGGGAGGATGACCTGGAGGTCCCCGTACCGCACCCGGAGGTCCAGCACCACCTCGTCCCCGGCGGTGCTGAAGTCCAGCCGGCTGAGGTCGGCGTGGATGTTGCCGAGGTCGGTGTCGTAGGAGCTGCCGAGCTCGCTCAGCGTGTCCGGGCGCAGGTTGATGTTGGCGACCGACCTGGGCACTCCCGGGTCACCGACCGACGTCGACGCGGTCGAGATGGCCAGCGCGATGCTGAGCAGCGCCCCGAGCAGGATCAGCACCCGGGCCCGGCCGATCCACGCCCCGGCGATGAGGCCCAGGGCCACGATCGCCAGCGGCACCGCGAAGAAGGTGCTGACCTTGAAGTCCGCGACGCTGACCTCCAGCACCGCCAGGACGCCGAGGGCCAGGCAGATCATCGAGAACGTGATCCGCCCCAGCTTCGACTTCTCCTTCGGGGGCTTCGGCGGCTTGGGCGGGGTCGGGGCCAGCCCCGGGTAGGGCGAGCCGGGCACGCCGGGCGGCGGGTAGCCGAGCGACGCCGCGTAGGGGCTGCGGCTGCTGAACGGCCCGTGCGGGGCGAACGGCTGCCGGTAGCCGGGTCGGCACCACCCACATCACGAACGGCTGCTACCGCCTGCATCCCGTCGAGTGGAA
>NZ_JBEXCY010000240.1:0-16497 GCF_040605515.1 Dactylosporangium sp. NPDC005572
GCACGGCCGGGACCCGGCCCACGCGCTCGCCGAGGTCATCAAGTACGCGATCGGCGCCCGGGCGAAGGCCGCGGCCTGCACGGCGGCCGGGCTGATGACCGCGCCGGCGGTGGTCGCCGCGGCCCGCACGCCGGTGACCGCGGCCGCCAGGATGATGGCGGCAGCCGGCGTGAAGCGGGTGCCCGTCGTGGACGACGACCATCGGCTCGTCGGCATCGCCTCCCGCCGGGACCTCCTCACGGTGTTCCTGCGCCCCGACGAGGCCATCCGCCACGAGATCGTCCGGGGCGTCCTGGAGACGCTGCTGTGGATCGCCCCGACCGAGGTGACGGTCGACGTCCGCCACGGCGTCGTGTACCTCGACGGCGACCTGGACCGCCGCTCGCTCGTCGAGTCCGTGGCCGGCATGGTGCGCGCCGTCGACGGCGTGGTGGACGTCGTGAGCCGCCTGACCTACCGGACGGACGACACGGGCCGGGACCGCGGCGGGTGATGCCACGACCCGACACCGCTCGCCGGGACGGGTGGCATCTGCTGCCCGATCATCCGAACCCGGCCTGGTGGACCCGGCCGGGACCGCTCGCCGGGCGGGAAGGCACGGCGATCCCGTTCCGTCGCGCCGCGCGCCGTGGTGGGATCGGCTCGGGCCGGCCGGCGGCGGGTGGCTCCACCGGGGTCATCGCCTCCGCAGCACGGCAGCCGCCGGGCCGGCCCACTGTACGGCCGGCGCGCGCCGCCGGCCGGGCTCCGGCCATGAGGGAGGCGGTTGGCCCGGCATTGCGTGACCTTCGGCCGATGCGGCTCGTCCAGCGCCCGGTCAGGGTGGACAGGAGGAGGTGCCGTGATGGAAGCCACCGACTGCCTCACCATGGACGGCCGTGTCGTCCACGTCCGGACCATCCGGCCCGACGACGCGCCCGCGCTGCTCGCGCTGCACCAGCGGCTGTCCCCGCGCAACCGGTACCTGCGCTTCTTCTGCGCCGGTGCGGCGCTGGACGCCGAGGTGCGCCGGCTCACCAGGGCCCCGGACGGCGACCATCTCGGTCTGCTCGTCGAGGAGAACGGCCGCGTGCTCGCCGCCGCCTCCTACGAACGGGTCGGCCGGGACCAGGCGGACTTCGCGCTGGTCGTCGCCGACGACCACCACGGCGAGGGCCTGGGCACGCTGCTGCTGGAGCACCTCACGGCCGCCGCCCGGCACGCCGGCATCGCCGAGCTCGTCGGCGACGTGCTGCCGGAGAACGCGGCCATGCTCCGGGTCGGTCACGACATCGCGCCCGGTACGACGAACCGGTTCGTCTACGGCACGGTGCGGATCACCCTGCCGACCCTCCCCGACGATGCGGCGCTGGCCGCGGTCGGCGCCCGGGACCGCACGGCGGCACACCGGTCGCTGCGGCCGTTGCTGGCACCGGCGTCCGTCGCCGTCATCGGCGCCGGGCGGGCGCCCGGCGGGGTCGGGCACGAGGTGCTGGCGTCCCTGCGGGACGGCGGCTACACCGGCGCGCTGTACGCGGTGAACCCCCACGCCGGGCAGGTGTGCGAGGTCGCCGCCCACCCGACGGTGGGCTCGATCGGCGCTCCGGTCGACCTCGCCGTCATCGCCGTGCCGGCCGGTTCGGTCGCCGACGTCGTGCAGCAGTGCTGCGACGCCGGCGTCCGTGCGGCGGTGGTGCTCAGCGCCGGGCTGGACCGCGGCGCCGAGCGGGACCTCGTCGCGTCGGCCCGGCGGCGCGGCATGCGGATCGTTGGCCCGAACTGCCTGGGCGTGATCAACACGGATCCGGCGGTGCGCCTCAATGCGGCGTTCGCGCCGGTGCCGCCGCTCGCCGGAGGGCTCGCGGTGGCCTCCCAGTCGGGTGCGGTGGGCATCGCGATCCTGCAGGCGAGCGCCCGCTGGGGCGTCGGTGTCTCCAGCTTCGTGTCGCTCGGCGACAAGGCGGACGTCAGCGGCAACGACCTGCTCGCCTACTGGTACGACGACCCGGCCACCCGCGCCGTCGCGCTGTACCTGGAGTCGTTCGGCAACCCGCGCCGCTTCGCCTGGGTCGCGCGGGCGCTGGCCCGCCGCAAGCCGGTGCTGGCGGTCAAGAGCGGCCGCTGCGAGAGCGGCCGGCGGGCGGGCGCGTCGCACACGGCCGCCGCGGCCACACCGGACACCGCCGTGGCGGCCCTCTTCGCACAGGCCGGGGTGATCCGCACCGACACGCTCGGCGAGTTGCTCGACACCGCCCGGATGCTCGTCGACCAGCCGCTGCCGGACGGCTGCCGGCTCGCCGTCGTCGGCAACGCCGGCGGGCTCAACGTCCTGGCCGCCGACGCCGCCGGGACCGCCGGGCTGACCGTCCCGGCACTCACCCCGGCGGGTCGCCGGGCGCTGCCCGGGCCGGCCACCGCCAACCCGGTCGATCTCGGCGCCGAGGCGGGCCCGGACGCGATGGCGGACGCGATCCGCGCCGTGGCCGGGTCGGGCGAGGTGGACCTGATGGTCGTGACGTTCGTCGCCACCCGCGCCAACAACAGTGCCGCGACGCTCGCGGCCGTCGCCGCGGCGGTCGACGACTGCCCGGACCTGCCGGTCGCGCTCGTCGCGGTCGGGTTGCCGGACGCCCCGGCGAGCATCGGCGCCCGCCGCGCACCGGTGTTCGAGCTCGCGGAGCCGGCGGTGCTCGCACTGGGCCGGGCCGCCCGCTACGCGGCCTGGCGGCGGGAGCCCGCCGGGAACCGCCCGGTGCTGCCGGGCATCGACGCGGAGGCCGCCCGCGCCGTGGTGCGGCGGGCCCTCGCGACCGGCGACGGCTGGCAACCGGCCGGCGTGGCCCGGTCGCTGCTGTCCTGCTACGGCGTGCCGGTCGTGGAGACCCTCGTCGCCGGCGGCGCCGACGAGGCGGTCCGGCTCGCCGTCGTGGCCGGCTACCCGGTCGCCGTCAAGGCCGCCGCACCCGACATCGTGCACAGGTCCGACATCGGCGCCGTCTGGCTCGGCCTGTCCGACGAGGCCGCCGTCCGCCGGGCGTACCGCGGGATCGGCCTGGCGCTCGGGCAGGCCCGCCCGGAGGTGCTCGTGCAGCCGATGGCCCCGGCCGGGGTCGAGCTCGTGGCCGGCGTGGTCCATGACGAGCTGTTCGGTTCGCTCGTCATACTCGGGCTCGGCGGCGTGCACACCGACCTGCTCGGCGACCGCGCACTGCGCCTCCTGCCGCTCACCGACCGCGACGCCGCCGCCATGTGGCGCGGGCTGCGCGGGGCGCCGCTGCTGACCGGCTACCGCGGACTGCCGCCGGTCGACACGGCCGCCCTGGAGGACCTGCTGCTGCGAATGGGCGCCATGGCCGAGGACCTCCCGGAGATCGCCGAGCTCGACCTCAACCCGGTGCTCGCCGGTCCGGGCGGCTGCACCGCAGTGGACGTGAAGCTGCGCCTGGCCCGGATCGGGGCCGAGCCGGAGACCTACGTCCGGCAGCTGACGCACGCTTGAGATCAGGAATCGGCACAGGGAGGCGAGTCCCATGCGGACGCCAGAACAGATCCTCGCCGGTGCGCGCACCATCGCGGTCGTCGGCGCGTCGCGCGATCCGCAGAAGCCGGCCCACTGGGTCCCGGAGATGCTGCGGGAGCAGGGCTGGCGGGTGATTCCGGTGAACCCGCACGCCGACCGGCTCTTCGGCGAGCACGCCTACGGCCGGCTGGCCGACATCCCCGAGCGCGTCGACGTGGTGGAGGTGTTCCGCCCCGCGCGGGAAGTCCCGGAGATCGCCCGGCAGGCCGCGGCGATCGGTGCCGGCGCCGTCTGGCTCCAGCTGGGCATCGTCAGCCCGGAGGCCCGCCGCATCGCCGACGAGGCCGGCCTGGAGTACGTCGAGGACACGTGCATGGGCGTGGAACGCGCGGTGCACGACCTGGTCCGCGGCGACGAGCGCCCGCACTGCCGGGTGTACCACGGCATCGACCCGGAGCCAGAGGAGGCATCATGACCGTCATCCGACGTCCGGTGGTCGTGGGCATCGACGGCTCGTCGGCTGCGTTCGGCGCGGTGCGCTGGGCCGCCGACGAGGCCGTGCGCCACGGCCAGCCGCTGCGGGTCGCCCATGCGCTGGAGGAGTCCGGCGAGGCATCCGTCGACGAGCAGCGCATCGTCCTCGACGCCGGCGCCGAGGCCCGCAACTGGCAGCCCGGCCTCGACGTGACCACGGCGACGTCCCACGGCAGCCCGGCCCGGATGCTCGTCGAGCAGTCGCGGCACGCGAGCCTCGTCGTCGTCGGCAGCCGCGGCCGCGGCGGGTTCCGCTCGCTGCTCGTCGGTTCGGTGAGCCGGCAGGTCGCCGAGCACGCCCAGTGCCCGGTGCTCGTCGTGCACCACGCGGAACGATGGGCGGGCCCGGAGGCGCAGCTGCCCCGCCATGCGCCGGTCGTCGTCGGCGCCGACGGGTCGGCCGCCGCCGAGCTGGCCGTCGAGCTGGCGTTCGCGGAGGCGTCGTCGCGGGGCGTGGGGCTGACCGCGGTGCGGGCGTGGCGGGAGCCGGCGCACCGGTGGGGGCGCCAGCCGGACACCGACGGGCTGGCGGACGCCGCCCGCCGGGAGCTCGCCGACGACCTCGAGCCGTGGCTGGCGAAGTTCCCGGCCGTCGAGGTGGGGCAGCGGGTGGTGCGCGGCGAGACGGTACCGACGCTGCTCGACGAGGCGCGTGAGGCGCTCATGGTGGTGGTCGGCGCCCGCGGGCACGGCGGTTTCACCGGCCTCGGGCTGGGCTCCGTGCCGTCGCAGGTGCTCGAACACGCCGACGCGCCCGTGCTCATCGCCCGCCGGTCCTGACCGGCGGGCGGCGGCGCGCCTCAGGCGCGGGCGATCAGGACCGGGCAGTCGGCCCGGTGCAGCAGCCGCAGGCTCACCGAGCCGAGCAGCAGCCCGGCGAACCCGCCGTGCCCGCGGTTGCCGACGACGACCAGCTGCGCCTGCCGCGACCGGCGGGCCAGCGCGCCGATGGCGTCGCCGGCGACACCGTCGAAGTCCCACCCGACCCCCGGGTGGCCGGCGGCAGCCGCGGCGACCTGCGCGGCCGCCTCGTCGAACAGCACCCGCCGGACCTCGGTCGCGTCGTGCAGCAGTGGTGGCGCGCCCATCGCCGGCGGCCCCACGCTCGTGTCGACGGCCCGCACCGCCCGCACGTCGCAGCCCCGGCTCGCCGCCTCCACGAACCCGAGCTCGAGTGCCTGGCGGGCCGGCTCGGACGCGTCGAAGCCGACGAGCACCGGCCCGGCCGGGCCGGTGCGGCCCCGGACGACGGCGACCGGGCAGGCGGCGTGGGCGGCCACCTGCTGGCTCACCGAGCCGAGCACGGTACCGGTGGTGGTCCGTCGCCCGCGGGTGCCGACGACGAGCAGCCCGGCGGAGGCGCCGGCCGCCAGCAACGTCTCCGCGGGACGCCCGAGCGTGGCCGTCGTGCTGACCTCGACACCGGGCGACGCGGCCGCGGCCTCCTGGCCGAACCCCTCCGCCTGGGCGTCGGCGAGCTGCTGCGCCGTGTGCGCCAGCTCGGTTCCCGGCGCGAACGCCGCCCACGGCACGCGCCAGTGGTAGGCGAGCAGCACCCGCAGCGGCACCCGGCGACGCGACGCCTCCGCGGCGGCCCACCGGGTGGCGGCCAGCGACGGTGCGCTGCCGTCGACGCCCACGACAACCGGACCCTCGCGCACCATGAGCAAGCCCCCGTCCTGCGAGCGCGGCACCGTCTGCGGCTCGTGGAGCCGCGCCGGAGCCGCTCCTCCAACCATGCCCCGCGCAGAGCCCCGCCGGAGCAGGTCCGCGCACAGGTCACCCACCGGCGCTACCTGCCTGCGACCGACTGGCGCAGCGCGGCGCGCTGGACGACCCGGCGCACGTCACGCGGCGACACGACACCGACGAGCCGGCCCTCGCTGACCACCAGCGCCCGCCCGTCCGTGCTCCCGCTCAGGCGCGGCACCAGATCGACGATCGCCTCGTCCGGACGGGCGACCGGCACCTCGCTCATCGGGCAGGCCGCGTCGCGCAGCCTGGTGCTCGCGCGCTGCTGCGGCGGTACCCGCCTGAGCCGGGCCAGCGTGACCAGCCCGGCCGGGCCGGACTCGTCGACGAGCGGGATCGCCGAGTGCCGCGCCTCGCGCAGTTCGTGGTCGACGAAGTCGGCGACGGTCAGGTCGGCCGGCGCCGTGACGGGATCCGGCGTCATGACGTCGGCCACCCGGATGCCGGCCAGCGCCTTGCCGAGCTCGGCCTGGCGCCGCTCGGCCCCCGCGGCGGCGACGATGAACCAGCCGATGAGCAGCAACCACAGTCCGCCGAACGCCGCACCGGACGCCAGCTGCACGAAGCCGACGGCGATGAGCACCGCGCCGAACCCCTGGCCGGCCCGGGCGGCCGCCGCGGTGGCCCAGGCGCGGTCGCCGCGCCACTTCCACAGCCCGGCGCGCAGCAGCCGCCCGCCGTCCAGTGGCGCCGCCGGGAACAGGTTGAACGCGGCCAGCAGGACGTTGATCCAGGCGAGCCAGCGCACCGTGCCCACGGCCAGCCCGGCCCCGGCGGCGGCCAGGACCGCCGCGACCGCGGCGAAGCCGACCCCGATCAGCAGGCTGACCAGCGGGCCGACACCAGCGATGCGCGCGTCCGCACCGGGCGTGGACGGCTCTCCCCGCAACCGCGCCACGCCACCGAACACCCACAGCGTGATCCCTTCCACCTGCAGGCCGTTGCGGCGCGCGAGGACCGCGTGGGACACCTCGTGCGCGAGCAGGCCCAGCAGGAACACGGCCGCCGCCGACAGCCCGGCCACGGCGTAGGCCCACCCGGGCCGGCCCGGGTACCCGGCCGGGAGCCGCCCGGCCGCCAGCAACCAGGCCAGCAGCACGAAGACGATCAGGACGCTCCAGTTCACACCGACCTCGACGCCGGCGACGCGTCCTAACCGGAAGCTCGACGTCATGCTGACCTCCTCCGGGCACCCGGCCCGGCGCGGCGGCTACGAGCCCGCCGGCACCGGGCGGCCACGCCGTCCGCCGACCCGGCGCGGTGGCCCGGCCGCGGCGACGATGCGAAAGCGCCGGGCCGGCGCGTCGACGTCCGGCTGCGGCTGCGGCGGGTACAGGCCCCGGTATACCACCGGACCCGGCGTCACCCCGCCGGCCACCAGCTGCGCCAGGGCCCGCTCCGTGCCGATGCAGCGGTCCTCGACGTAGTCCAGGCCGGCGTCGGACGCCAGCCGGCGGGCCTGCGGGCTGACGATGCCGGGCTGCAGCCACACCACGCGGGCGCCGATGCCGGCCGCCTGCCGGACCAGCTCGGGCGCCTCGCGGGCCGGCCGGAAGACGTCCACGATGTCCACGGGCCCGGGTATATCGGCCAGCCGCGCATACGCGTGCTCACCGAGCACCCGCTGCGCGAACGGGTTGACCGGAATGATCCGCCATCCCTGCTCCTGCAACGCCTTCGGCACCCAGTGCGCCGGCTTCAGCGGATCACGCGACGCACCGACGACCGCGATCGTCTTCGCCCCGGCAAGGAGCTCCCTCGCGGTACGCATCGGACTCACCTCTCACCGGTTTCCGAACGGACTGTCCTCTTCCCTTCCACCCTCGCCCGCCGCGGGGCCGCCCACAATGGCAAACGTCCCGGACATCCGGGACCTGCGGCTCACCGAGTCGCGACCTGATGACCTGGAGTTGTTCACCCGGCGTTCACCTTGCCACCCTAAATTTCCGCGGGCAACGAACCGGAAGGAAGCCCTCGTGTCCGCACTGCTCTCCGCCATCGCGGTCGAAGTGATCAGCGCTGTGCTCATCTCGCTCATCGTCGGCGTGCTCCGCCGTGTCTTCAGCCGGGCCGCCACGGCCTGAACCCAGCCGTACTCCGGCTGAAGGTCACCCGATCCGCGACCGGATCCACGGGTTGACCGCATACGCGTCGGGTAGGTCAAGGCCTCTTGGAGGTGCTGACCAATGACGACGACCGCACAGACACGCACCCGTAGCCGTCCCAAGTCACGGGCGACCGGCGCAGAGTCGGCGCCCAGGCGGCCCGCCAAGGCGCGGAAGGCCACGGAGCAGGCGACCCAGGTGCGCGCCGAGAAGCGGCGGGCCGCGGCATCGCAACGCGCCGCGGACTCGTCCGGGACGGACCTGGTGACCTGGCAGGACGTGCCGATGCCGAACCTCAAGGTACCGGTCGTGCACATGGGCGCGGCCGGCGTCGGCCCGGCCGTCGAGCGCGTCAGGTGGACCGCCCGCACCATCACCGCCGCGGTACCGAAGCCCCGGCCCGGCCAGCTGCTGTACTACGGCGGTGTCGGAGCCCTGGCCGTCCTCGGCGTCCTGGAGTGGCCGGTCGCCGTCGCCGCCGCGGCAGGAGTGTGGGTAGCGACGCACGACCGTCGCCGCGCCGCCACCGGCGGGTGACCGCCCGAACCGGAACCCGGCCGTCCCGCGGCCGGCGGAAAGCGTGGGCGCGGGACGGCTTGGCGCACATCGAGATTCGCGGTGCCCGGCGGGGCCTGGTCACCGCCGAGCACGGGCGGCTGGTCGAGGAGACCGTCGCGGCCCTGCGCGGTGTGGACTGGGCGGCGTGGAACGCGGCGCTCGGCCGGGTGATCGTCAGCTACGACGAGGGCGTCGACGTCGGCGACCTCCTCGAAGCCGTCACGGAGGCCGAGTCCAGGTTCCTGGACGACGGCGGCTCCAGCCTGGACGCGGAGTCCCGGCAACGGGTCACGCTGGCCGCCGACCTCCTCGGCGCGGCCGGGTCGTTCGTGGCCCGCCGGCTGCGGCTGCCCCCGGCGGCACGCGAGCTCGCCGCCGTCGTGGCGCTCGTCGACCACCTGCCGGGCGTCCGGTCGAGGCTGCGCCGGGTGCTCGGCCACCACGAGGCCGACCTCGTCGTCTCCGCCGTCGGCGCGACGATCAATGCCGCGGGCCAGGCCGAGTTCTCGCTGCTCGCGGACGCCGCCCTGCGCGGCATCCTGCTGCGGGAGATGACGGCACAGCGGGACACCTGGCAGCGCCGGGCGGTCGAGGTGAACCGCACTCCCACCGCGAGCCGGGTCGCGAGCGTCGACGGCGAGCGGCCCACCGAGCTGCCCGACGGGCCGCTCGAACGGTACTCGCGCCGGGTCAGCATGGTGACGCTGCTGGCTGCCGCCGCGGCGACGCAGCTGCCCAGCGGCCTGCGCCGGGCCGCCCGGGTGCTGATGGCGGGCTCGCCCGTTCCCGCCAGCACCGGGCGGGAGGCGTTCGCCGGCAGCCTCGGACGGGTGCTCGCGCGCCGGGACGTGCTCGTCCGCGACCGCACCGCGCTGCGCCGGCTCGACCGGGTCGACACGGTCGTCGTCGACGCCGGCGTCCTGACCGGCGGCCAGCGCGTCATCACGCACGTGGCGCCCGTCGAGGGGTCGGTGGAGGCCGCCTGGGAGGCCGCCGCGCGGCTCGTCGGCGAGCCGCCGGGCAGACCGAACGGCGGCCCGAACAACGGCTCGAACGGCGGCCCGGACGACGACTGGGCGCTCACCGAGCTCCGCCACGTGGAGCACGCGGTCCCGGACGCCGTCCTGCAGGACGCCCGCTCGCACGACGGGAGCCGCGGGACGCTGCAGGCGCTCACCCGCGGCGGCGCCGTCGTCGCCGTCGTGCTGGTGGAGCAGGCGCTGGACCCGCTGACCGCGGCGGTGATCGCGGCGGGCCGCCGGGTCGGCAAGGTCCTGCTGGCCGGTGCGCCGGCCGACGTGCGCCGGCGGGTCCCGGCGGACGGCACGGTTCCCGGCGGCTCGCGCCTCGCCGGGTCGATCCGCGCCCTGCAGGCCGACGGGCGGGTGGTGGTGCTGATCGGTGGCCGCAACGACACCGCGCTCGCCGCGGCGGACTGCGGCTTCGGCGTCCTGCACGAGGACCGCCGGCCGCCCTGGGGCGCCCACCTGATGGGCGGGCCCGGCCTGGAGACGGCCTGGCTGCTGCTGGAGGCGGCGGCCGTGGCCCGGACGGTGAGCCGGCGCAGCACCCACGTGGCGCTGCAGGGCTCGGTGGCGGGCGCGGTGCTGGGGCTCGCCGAGGCCGCCGAGGTCGGCGCGCGGCGGACGTCGCTCGCCACCGCCATGGCGCAGGGGGCCAACATCGTCGGCGCGATGTGGGCGGTGCGCGGCCTGTCCCGCCGTACGCCGCCCGCGCCCGCGGTCGACGTCGCCTGGCACGCGCTGCCCGTTGCCGAGGTCATGCGGGCGCTGGGCACGACGCGGCACGGGCTCGACGAGGACGACGCCGAGCGACGCCGGCGGGACCGGGCGCCGACCGACGCGCCGACCGGGCGTGGTGTGCTCGGCACCATCGTGGGCGAGCTCGACACGCCGCTGACGCTGCCGCTGGCCGCCGGGGCCGGCGTGTCGGCCGCGACCGGGGCGACGAGCGACGCGGCACTGGTCCTCGCCGTCATCCTGGCCAACGCGGTGCTGTCGGGCATCCAGGACGTGGCGGCCCGGCGGGCGCTGCAGGGCCTGGTGAACGAGGCGACCCCGCCGGTGCGGCTGCGCCGGGCCGGCGTCGAGCGGATCGGCCACCTCGACGAGCTGGTCCCCGGCGACGTCGTGCTGCTGGAGCCCGGCGACGCGGTACCGGCGGACGGCCGGCTCCTCGACGCCGCCGGGCTGGAGATGGATGAGTCGCCGCTCACCGGCGAGTCGGTGCCGGTCGCCAAGGACACCGCGGCCGCCCGGGCCGAGGCGATCGCCGAGCGCACCAGCATGGTGTACGCCGGTACCACCGTCGCCGCCGGATCGGCCGTGTGCGTCGTGGTGGCGACCGGCGCGCAGACGGAGGCCGGCCGCAACGCGCTCATCGCGCTGCGGGAACCGCCGCGCAGCGGGGTCCAGCAGCGGCTGCGCGAACTGACGAAGGCGTCCCTGCCGGCGGCCGGCGCGTCGGCGGCGGCCCTGCTCGGCGCCGGCCTGCTGCGGGGCCGGCTGGCCGAGTCGGTCAACAACGCCGTGGCCCTCGCGGTCGCCGCGATCCCGGAGGGGCTGCCGTTCATCGCGACCGCCGCCGAGCTCAGCGCCAGCCGCCGGCTGTCGCGGCGCAACATCCTCGTCCGCGACCCCCGGTCGATGGAGGCGCTCGGCCGGGCCGACGTGATCTGCTTCGACAAGACGGGCACGCTGACCGAGGGCCGGATCGCGCTGCGCAGCGTGTCCGACGGCCGCTCGCGGCTGCCGCTCGACCGGCTCACCCCGCGGCACCGGGAGATCCTCGCCGCCGCGCTGCGCGCCAGCCCGGCCCCGAACGGGGGCGGGGCGCTGCCGCACCCGACCGACCAGGCCGTGGTGACCGGCGCCGCGACGGCCGGGGTCGGCACCGACGAGGCCGCCGACGGCTGGCGGTCGGTCCGTGAGCTGCCGTTCGAGCCGGTCCGCGGCTTCCACGCGGTGCTCGGCGCGGCCGACGCCGGTCAGGTGATCAGCGTCAAGGGCGCGCCGGAGATCACGCTGCCGCGCTGTGTGAGCTGGCGGTCCGACGGGGTGGTACGCCCGCTGACGCCGGCCCACCGGCAGGAGATCGAGGCGGAGGTCGACCGGATGGCCCGGCAGGGCCTGCGGGTGCTCGCGATCGCCGAGCGGGCGGCGTCGTCGCGCGGCCGGCTGGACGACGAGCGGGTCGACGGCATGGAGTTCCTCGGCCTGCTCGGGCTGGCCGACCCGAGCCGGCCGAGCGCGGCCGAGGCGGTGGAGCTGCTGCGCCGGGCCGGCATCCGGGTCCTCATGCTGACCGGCGACCATCCGAGCACGGCGGCGGCGGTCGCGGCCGAGCTCGGCCTGCTCGACGGGGGCACCGTGGTCACCGGGCCGGAGCTGGACGGCGCCGCGGGCGACGAGGCGATCGTCGACGCCCTGGTGTCGAAGGCGTCGGTGTTCGCCCGGGTCAGCCCGGCCCACAAGGTCGCGGTGGTCGAGGCGCTGCACCGGGCCGGGCACAGCGTGGCGGTCACCGGCGACGGCGCCAACGACGCGCCGGCGATCCGGCTCGCCGACGTCGGCATCGCCCTCGGCGAGCAGGCCACGGCGGCGGCCCGCCAGGCGGCGGACCTCATCGTGCTGGACGGCCGGATCGAGACGATCGTCGACGGCGTGGTCGAGGGCCGCGCCATGTGGGCGTCGGTCCGCGAGTCGCTGGCGCTGCTGCTCGGCGGCAACCTCGGCGAGATCCTGTTCACCGTCGGCGGCTCGCTCGCCTCGGCGACGCCGCCGCTGAACACCCGGCAGATCCTGTTCGTCAACCTGATGACGGACCTGCTGCCCGCGATCACGGTCGCGGCCCGCCCGCCGAAGCACGTCAGCCCGGACCAGCTGGTCCGGGAGGGCCCGGAGGCGTCGCTGGGCCGGCTGCTGGCCGGCAACGTGGTCCGCCGTGCGGTCGCGACCTCGGCCGCGACCGCGGGCGCCTGGCTGGCGGCGAAGGCGACCGGGACGAACGCCCGGGCCAGTACCGTGGCTCTCGCCTCGCTCGTCGGCGCACAGCTGGGCCAGACCGCGCTGCTGTCCGGCGGCGACCCGATCGTCCTCGGCGCGGCCGGTGTGTCGACCGCCGCCCTGGTCGGCGTCGTGCAGACGCCGGGCCTGAGCCAGTTCTTCGGCTGCCGCCCGCTCGGACCGTTCGCCTGGAGCATCGTCCTGACCGCGACGGCGGCCGGCACGGCACTCGGTGCGCTGCGGCTCCCGCTGCCGCTGCCGAAGGCGGCGACGCCGGACGAACCGGAGCCGCCTTCCAGCTGACGGGCCGTGGGCAGGGTCAGTGCTCCGCCGGTGCGGGACCGGCGGAGCCGGGGGTCGCCGGGAGGATCATCGTGAAGCACGCGCCCTGCCCGGGGCTGCCGTCGACCTGCAGCTGCCCGCCGTGCGCGTCGAGCACCTCCTGCACCAGCGCCAGCCCGAGCCCGAAGCGGCGGCCCGGCCGGTCGGCGGGGTGGTCGTCGCCCCGCGCGAAGCGGGCCAGCAGCTGGGTGGCCCGGGCCGGGTCGAGCCCCATGCCGTCGTCGACGACCGCCAGCCGGACGCGTTCGTCAACCCGGGCGACGGTGACCGTGACGGTACCCCCGGCGCTGACGTGGGCGAGGGCGTTGTCGACCAGCGCCGCGAGGGCCCGGCGCAGCGAGGAACGCACCCCGGTCACCTCCATCGGTCCGGCACCGATGTCGGTGCGCAGCGTGACGTGCTGCGCGGCCGCGTGGGGCGCGACCGACGCGACGACCTCCCGGGCCAAGCCGGCGGCGTCGACGGGCACGCCGTGGGCCGGCCGGTGCGACAGTTCCGCGGACAGCAGCAGGTCCTCGACCACCTCGCCGAGCGCTCGGGTGTCGGCCACCAGCTCCGCGGCGTCGGTGCGCAGCCGCTCGACGTCGGCGCCGCGGCCGAGCCGCCGCTGCAGCAGTTCGGCGCGTGTGTGCAGCACGGCCAGCGGTGTGCGCAGCTCGTGGCTGGCGTCGGCCACGAAGCGCCGCTGCAGTGACAGTGCGCGGGCCAGTGGGCGTACCGCTCGCCGGCCCAGGACGGCACCGAGCGAGGCGGCCGCGGCGATCCCGATGAGCCCGGCGATCAGCAACGACCGCATGAGCCGCTCACCGGACTCCTCGCGGGCGGTGACGTCGAGCAGCCCGACCGTGCGGCTGCCGTCGGCGTGGTCCACCGCGTAGGCCTCGAAGTGCCGGCCCCCGACGGAGGCGTTGCCGCGTCCGGGCCGCAGGTGCATGAGGTCGATGCGCACCATGGCCGGTGGCGTGCCGCTGCCCGCCTCGATGCTGCCGCCGGCGGTGCGGCGCAGGAGCACGACGCCGTCCGCGGCGGCCAGGTCCGGCCCGGCGGCCAGCGTGACCGAGCGCACGGTCCGCTCCTCGGCCAGGTGCTCGGCCCGGATGGTCAGCGAGAACGCCAGCACGCTGACGAGCACGACGGCGGCGCCGACGGCGGCGGCGACCTGCGCGGCGATCACCGCGGTGGCGCGGCGCAGCAGGCGCGCCTCGGGGTTGCCAGTCATGCGGCCAGTCATGCGGCCGGTCGTGCGGCCCGTCATGCGGTGCCGATCTGATAGCCGAGCCCGCGAACCGTCCTGATGACCGGCCGGCCCAGCTTCCGGCGGAGGTAGTGCACGTAGGTGTCGACGACCCCCGGGCTCTCGGCCGCGTCGAACACCAGGGAGCGCAGGTCGGTACGGCTGAAGACCTGGTGCGGCCGGGCGGCCAGCGTCTGCAGGAGCGCACATTCCCGGTCCGACAGTGCCACCGAGGCACCCGACCGGTCGCGCACCTGCCGGGTCGCCACGTCGAGCCACTGGCGGCCGATCGGCAGCACGCCGGCCTGTTCGCGGTGCCGGCGGCGCAGCGCGCGCAGCCGGGCCAGCAGCTCGTCGGCGTCGAACGGCTTGGTCAGGTAGTCCTCGGCGCCGGCGTCGAGCCCTTCGACGCGGTCGGCCACCGTGCCGCGGGCCGTGAGCACGAGCGCCGCCGTCGTGACACCGCGGTCACGCAGCCGGCGCAGCAGGTCGAGTCCTTCGATCGCCGGCAACCGCCGGTCGACCACGACGACGTCGTACGTGCGGGACAGCCCGAGGTGCAGTCCCTGCTGCCCGTCGCGCGCCAGGTCGACCAGATAGCCCTCGTCGGCCAGCAGTTCCTCCAGCACCCCGGCAAGGCGACGGTCGTCCTCGACGAGCAGCAGCCTGGGGGGCGCGGGCGGGTTGACCACGGCCCAAGCGTGCCATGCGTTCGACTAAGAATGCTCCAAGAACCGGGCGGCAGAGTGACGACGACACCGTCAGACAACACGTCAGACAAACGAGGAGTCGTCCGTGCCCGACACCGTCAACGGCCTGCCGCTGCACCCGCTCGTGGTGCATGCGGTCGTCGTCCTGCTGCCCCTGGCCATCGCCGGGGTGATCGCGATCGCGGTTCGCCCGGCCTGGCGGGCCCGGTTCGGGCCGCTCGTGATCGCCGTGGCCGTCCTGGCCACCGTGGCGATCCCGGTCGCCACGAGCACCGGCGACCAGCTGGCCGGCCGCGTGGGCCTGCCGCACGACCACGCGGAGCTCGGCGAGAGCCTCATCTACTTCGCCCTGGCGCTGCTGGCTGCCGCCGTGACGCTGGTGTGGACGCACCGGCGCCGGGCGACCGCGCCGTCGCGCCCGATGCTGCACACGGCGGTCGCGGTCGTCGCCGTCCTCGTCGCGCTGGCCAGCCTCGTCCAGGTCGTCCGCGTCGGCGACTCCGGCGCCCGAGCGGTATGGGGCGGCAGCACGGCCACGGGCGGGAAGTAGCCGGCCGATCAGCCCACGGATCAGCCGGCGCGGATCAGCCGGCGCGGATCAGCCGGCGGGGATCATCGGTGACGACGCCAGCGCGGCGTGCGGGTCCGGCGCGGTGAGCGGGATCTCGGCGGTCAGCGTGGTGCCCTGCGCGGGCCGGCTGACCACGGCGAACCGGCCGCCCAGGGCCTCGACCCGGTCGCGCAGGCCGACGAGGCCGGTGCCGCCGTCCGGGTCGGCCCCGCCGGTCCCGTCGTCCCGCACGGCCAGCCAGACCCGGACCTCGTCCGCGACGACCGTCACACAGACCGTCGACGCCCCGGCATGCTTCGCGATGTTCGTCAACGCCTCCGACACCACGTAGTACACCGCCACCTCCACCCGCTCCGGCAGCCGCCGGTCGACCCGCAACCGCAGCTCGCACGGCACGGCGCTGCGGCGGGCGAGCCGGCGCAGCATCGGGCCCACGCCACCCTGGGTGAGCAGCGCCGGGTGGATGCCGCGGGCCAGGTCGGACACGCTCTGGTGGATCTCGTTGAGGCAGTGCACGGTGTCGGACAGCAGGTGGCGCACCGCCGGCCGGTCGGCCAGGGCGGACTCCTCGGCGATGCGCAGCCGCAGCGCCAGCGCGACGATGCGCTGCTGGGCCCCGTCGTGCAGGTCGCGCTCGATGCGCCGGCGGGCGTCGTCGGCCGCGGTGACCAGCCGGACGCGGGAGGCGACGAGCCGGGCCCGGTTCTCGGCGTTGGCGATGGCGGTGGCCACCAGCTCGGTGAACGCCTGCAGGCGGGCCTCGGCGTCGGCGGGCACCGGCTCCGGCTGGTGCGACATGACGAGCGTGACGCCCCACAGCTCGCCGTCGACCAGGATCGGCACGCCGGCGCCGCGGTGGACGCCGCGGGCACGCACCCGCTCGGCGATCGGCCCGGTGGCGGTGTCGTAGTCGATGCGCGCCGTGTGGCGGGTGCGCCGGATCATGCCGACGATGTTCTCGCCGTCGGTCGGCACGCTCGGCCGGTCGGCCAGCAGCCGGCCGGCCTCGTCGCGCTCCGAGACGGACGTGACGGTGCCACCCGGCTCGTAGCGCAGGAGCGCGGTGTGGAATCCCGCGAAGAGGTGGTGCAGCTCCGCCGTCACCGCCGCGAACACCTCCGCGGGCGGCCCGCCGGCCGCGACCATCGTGGCCACCCGCCGCAGTGC
>NZ_JBEXCY010000241.1:0-16420 GCF_040605515.1 Dactylosporangium sp. NPDC005572
CTACCGGAGACCTCTTCAGTTATCGATCACCGCCACACCACAACATCGACGCCCTTACGAAACACGGCCTAGGCCAGGCGGGACCCGAGGCGCCGGCGGGCCGCGGCGGGCAGGTGGTGGGCGTGGTCGAGCAGGCCGCGGCCGTCCTCGGCCCGCACGTGCGGGTCGAAGCCGGCGTCCAGCAGCGCCTCCAGGCCCGCCAGGTTGCCGTGGAAGGCGAGGTCGAACGGGTACTGCCGCCACCGGTGCAGCTCCGGGGGGAGGGTGCCGTCGCCGTGCCAGGCCCGGCCGGCCGCGGCGCAGCCCTGCCGGGGGCCGCCGAGGGCGGCGAGCGCCTCCTCCCGGTCCAGGTCCGCCTCGTCGTGGCCGAACCGCAGCCGGCCGCCCACCATGCTGACCTCGTGGCGCCGCCCCGAGCAGGCGATCGTGACCGGGCTGAGGTCGGGGCTCCAGGTGTACGGCGGGATCGGCGGCGCCAGCGGGAACAGCGCCCGGTGGACCAGCGGATGCAGCTCATCCGGCCGGAGCAGGCCGAGCCGCACCAGGTCCCAGTCGGGCAGCCGCTGCCACTGCCCCGGGGCCATCCCGGTCGTGCGGCCGGAGTGCTCCTCCCGGTAGTCGGCCAGCGCCGGACCGCGCCGGCCGCGGCGGACCTCCATCGCGGACCAGTCGGCCCACCGGGTCAGCACCAGCGCCGCGCTGTCCGGCGCCGTCTCCCACCAGTCGCGGGCCTGCTCGGCGGTCCGGTCCAGCGCGACGGGGTACTGGTGCCAGTCCGGGCGGGCGTCGATCGTCTCCAGGCCGTACACGGCGGCGGCCGCCTCGACGTCGCCGGCGTCCCAGCGCAGCGTCGCCCACTCCAGCCGCCGCAGCGGGTCGAGGCCGTCGGGCGAGGCCGGCAGCTCGTCTGCGGACAGGGGCCGGCCGTCGGGGTGGAAGCACGCCGTGCGGGTCGCGTCGCCGCACCGCAGCCGCAGCTCGCCGACCGCCCGGGCGTCCCAGCACATCCGGTCGAGCCGGTGCTCGCGCCGCCAGCCGTCGGCCGTGCGGCGCACGTCGAGCGAGAGCCGCAGCGGGCCCGGGCCGCCCCGGTCGGGGGGCGTCACGCACAGCCGGGACCGTTCGGCGCCGCCCGGCCTGGGGTAGGTCGCGAGCACCACCGGGTCGCGAAGGGCGGCCCGGCCCGGCTGGCGCCGCCGCCGGAACAGGTGCCAGCGCACCAGGTCGGGCACCAGGTGCCGCAGGTCGTCGGCGACCCGGGCCTCCGCGCCGGTCTCCGTCGCGCGCCACAGCAGCGTCTCGTCGACGTCGATGCCGGCGGCCGCGCAGGCTCCGGCCCAGTCGCCGGCGAGCCGCAGCCGGGTCGCCTCCTCGACCATCCGGCCCGGCACCGCGCACCGCCGGGTCCGCAGCTCGGTGTCGAGGTGCGTGATGCGCAGCAGCTCCGGGACCGTCACCAGCTGTGGACCGTGCCGTCCTCCAGGCGGTTCACCGGCAGCTGGGCCGGGCGGTACGGGTACCGGGCGGCGAGTTCCTCGTCGATGTCGACGCCCAGGCCCGGGGTCTCGGCCGGGTGCAGGTAGCCGCCGTCGTAGTGGTAGCCGTGCGGGAAGACCGCGTCGGTCTCCGGGGTGTGCCGCATGTACTCCTGGAGGCCGAAGTTCGGGATGGCCAGGTCGAGGTGCAGGGCGGCGGCCATGCAGACCGGCGACAGGTCGGTCGCGCCGTGCGAGCCGGAGCGCACGTGGTGCAGCGCGGCCAGGTCGAAGATGCGGCGCAGGTGGGTGATGCCGCCGGCGTGCACGACGGTGGCCCGGATGTAGTCGATGAGCTGCTCGCGGATGAGCGTCTCGCAGTCCCAGACGGTGTTGAACACCTCGCCGACCGCGATCGGCGTGGTGGTGTGCTGGCGGATCAGCCGGAAGCCCTCCTGCAGCTCGGCCGGCACCGGGTCCTCGATCCAGGTGAGCGCGTAGGGCTCCAGGGACTTGCCGAGGCGGGCCGCCTCGATCGGGGTGAGCCGGTGGTGCACGTCGTGCAGCAGCTTGACGGTGGGGCCGAACTCGTCGCGGACCCGGGCGAAGACCGTCGGCACGTGGGCGAGGTACTTCTCGGTCGACCACACGTTCTCGGTCGGCAGCGCCGCGTCGGCCGGCTCGTAGAACATCTTGTCGCCGCTGACCCCGTAGGTGCTGGCCAGGCCGGGCACGCCGGTCTGCACCCGCACCGCCCGGTAGCCGAGGTCGACGTACCGAGCGACCTCGGCCAGCACCTCGTCGGTGGTGGCGGCGTTGGCGTGCCCGTAGACGGTGACGCCCTCCCGCGAGCGGCCACCGAGCAGCTTGTACACCGGCAGGCCGGCGACCTTGCCCAGGATGTCCCACAGCGCGGTGTCGACGGCGGCGATGGCGGTCATCGTCACCGGGCCGCGGCGCCAGTAGGCGCCCTTGTAGAGGTACTGCCAGGTGTCCTCGATGCGGCTCGCGTCGCGCCCGATGAGCGCGGGCGCCACGTGGTCGCGCAGGTAGGCCGCGACGGCGAGCTCCCGCCCGTTGAGCGTCGCGTCGCCCACGCCGTGGACGCCGTCGTCGGTGACGATCTTCAGGGTGACGAAGTTACGGCCCGGGCAGGTCACGATGACCCGCACGTCGGCGATCTTCATTCCGGTTCTTCCTTGACTCGGGCGACGAGCTGCGTGGGGTTGACCAGGCGCAGCGCGAGCACCAGCAGCACGAGCATGGTGCCGGTGTAGATGACGGCCATCGCGTCGACGGACTGCTGCGCGCGGATGCCGGCCGCGGACATCGAGTTGTACAGCGCGACGACCAGGGTGGTGGAGTCGGGTCCTGCGGTGAGGAAGGTCAGCTCGAACATACCAACCGTGCGGACCAGCACCAGGATCGACGCGGCGAGGATGCCCGGCACCAGCAGCGGCGCCAGGATCCGCACGAAGATCTGCCCGGTGCCGGCGCCGCACATGCGGGCGGCCCGCTCGATCGCCGGGTCGATCTGCTCGATGAACGGGGTCATCGTGAGGATCACGAACGGCACCGACGGCACCAGGTTCGCCAGGACCACGCCGCTGAAGTGGCCCGCGAACCCGTACTTGTACAGCACGGTCGCGAGCGGGATGCCGTAGGTGATCGGCGGCATCAGGATCGGCAGCAGGAACAGCAGGTACAGCACGCGGCGGCCGGGGAACGGCCGGCGGGCCAGCACGTACGCGGCCGGCACGCCGACGAGCACCGACACGACCACGACGGTGAGCGACACCTCGACGGTGGTGACGAGCACGGGCAGCAGCCCGAAGTCGCGCCACGCCTCGCCGTACCAGCGCCCGGTCCAGCCGTCCGGCAGCCAGGTGTCGAACCACTGCCGGCCGAACGAGCTGACCAGGACCGAGCCGATCACCCCGGCGAGGTTGACGAAGAAGAAGATCACAAAGCCCCACACCAGCCAGGCGGTCGGCGTGGCCCGCACCGCACGGCGGGCCCGCACCGGAGCCTCGACGGCGTCGACGGTCGCCGTGGTGGTCATCCCTTGCCTCCCGTGCTTCCGGTGTACAGCATGGAGCGCCATCCGAGCGTGATGGCGATGACGACGAGCTCCACGAGGCCCATGACGATCGCGATCGCGGAGGCCTTGGCGTAGTCGTACTGCTCGTAGCCGGCGTGCCAGGCCGCGATCGAGATGACCCGGGTCTCCCCCGCCGGGTCGCCGACCAGCACCGCCGACGGGAACACGCTGAACGCGAGGACGAACGTCAGGCAGAACGTCGTCGCCAGGCCCGGGGCGAGCAGCGGCAGGGTGATGCGGCGGAACCGCTGGGCGGGGCCGGCGCCCAGGGTGGCCGCCGCCCGCTCCAGGGTGGGGTCGATGCCCGACAGGTACGACAGCACGAGCAGGAACGCGAACGGGAACCCGGTGATGAGCAGCGAGAGGAACACGCCCCAGTAGTTGTGGGTGAGCCGGACCGGCTCGTCGGTGAGCCCCAGGCCCATGACGACCCGGTTGAACCAGCCGGTCGGGCCGAGGAAGCTCAGCAGGCCCTGCGCGGTGAGCACGGTGCCGAGCGTGATCGGCACGACGAGCAGCGTGGTGAGCAGCCGCTTGCCCCGGAAGCGGCCGCGCAAGCGGTACGCGATGGGGACCGAGAGGCCGACGTTGAGCAGGGCCACCGGCAGCGACAGTCGCAGGGTCGTCCACACGGTGTCGCGCTCGTAGGGGTCGGTGAAGAACGCCCGGTAGGCGCCGAGCGGGCCGCCCTCGGCCGGCTGGAACGACAGCCCCAGCCCGTAGCAGAACGGGTAGACGAACAGCACCAGCACGAAGACCGCGGCGGGCAGCAGGAGCAGCAGCTGCCGGTCGACGCCGCGCTCGGCCAGCCGGTGGGCCAGCGCCGGACGCTCACTCATCGGGGAACACCAGCAGCGCCCGCGGGTCGGTGCGGACGGTCACCGGGTCGCCGACGGCCGGGCGCTGGGCGGTGCGGACATACAGCCGCGTGCCCTGCCCGGTGACGACCTCGACCGCGACCTCGCGCCCCTGGTACTCCACCACCTCCACGGTCGCCGGGAAGCCCTCGGTGGCGTCCAGCCGCAGGCTCTCCGGCCGCGCCCCGGCCACCACCGCGTCGCCCGGCTGCAGCCGGCCCACGGCGGTGCCGTGCAGGCGCAGACCGTCGGCCTCGACGACGACCTCGCCGGAGTCGGCAACCTTGACCACGCGCATCGGCAGCAGGTTGCGGAAGCCCATGAAGTCGGCGACGTGCCGGTTGGCCGGGCTCGTGTGCAGCTCCTCCGGCGTGCCGACCTGCTGCACCCGCCCGGCGCGCAGCACGACGAGCCGGTCGGCGAGCGACAGCGCCTCCTCCTGGTCGTGGGTCACGTAGACGGTGGTGAGGCCGAGCGACTGGTGCAGCCGGCGGATCTCGGTGCGCATCTCCAGCCGCAGCTTCGCGTCCAGGTTGGACAGCGGCTCGTCCATGAGGACCAGCGACGGCTCGAGGACGACCGCGCGGGCGATCGCGACGCGCTGCTGCTGGCCGCCGGAGAGCTGGCCGGGCAGCTTGCCGGCGTGCTCCTCGAGCCGCACGAGCCGGATCGCCTCGTCGGTGCGCCGGCGCACCTCGGCCCGGGGCACCCGGCGCATCTGGAGGCCGAAGGCGATGTTGCGGCGCACCGTGAGGTGCGGGAACAGCGCGTAGTTCTGGAACACCATGCCGAAGCCGCGCTTCTCGGCCGGCAGGGTGTCGAGCCGGCGCTCGTCCTGCCAGATGCTGCCGCTGGACAGCGGCAGCAGCCCGGCGAGGCAGTTCAGCGCGGTCGACTTGCCGCAGCCGGACGGCCCGAGCAGGGCGATGAACTCGCCCCGCCGGATCGTCAGGTCGAGGCCCGCGAGGGCGTCGTTCCCGGCGAAGCGCCGGGTCACGCCGTCGAGCCGCAGCTCGGTGAAGCCGGTCATTTCTTCACCTTCGCGCCGCCCACCTCGCGGTCCCACTTGTCGAACGCGGCGACGAGGGCCTTGGCGTCCAGCGGTACCTCGACGGGGTGGTCGGCGATGAGCTTGGCGTACTCGGCCCGGCCGTAGTCGGCGATCGCCTGCTGGCTGTCCTGCGGCGCCATCGACAGCTCGACGTTCCTGACCGCCGGCCCGGGGTAGAAGTAGCCCTTGTCGTAGGCCTTCGCCTGCTGCTGCGGGGTGAGCATGTCCTTGAGGAGGTTGAGGATCGCGCTCTGCTTGTCGGCCGAGACGCCCCTGGGTACCACCGCGTAGTGCGCGTCGGTGACCCAGTGGAAGCCCTCCAGGGCGCCGACGCGGGCCTCCTTCGGCACCTGGCCGAGCACGCGCGGGTTGATGTCCCAGCCGGTCGTCGTCACGATGACCTTCGCCGAGCCGTTGGCCAGGTTCTTCATCGTCTCGCTGGTCGCCGACGGGTAGAGCGTGACGTACTGGTTGAGCTCCTTGAGGTACGCCCAGGTCTTGTCCCAGCCGTTGACCGGGTCCTTGGGGTCCTTGTCGCCGAGCAGGTACGGCAGGCCCATGAGGAACGTGCGGCCCGGCCCGGAGTTGGACGGCCGCGCGTACTGCACGGCGCCCGGGTTCGCCTTCGCGTAGTCGAGGAGACCCTGCGCGGTCGTCGGCGGGCTGGGCACCTTGGCCGGCAGGTACTCGATGAGCGGGCCGGACGGGTAGTAGGTGATGGTGACGCCGAAGTCGCCGGCGAGCTTCTGCATGGCGGCGGCACCCGGCAGGTAGTCCTGCATGCCGGGCAGCCGGGCGGCGTGGGTGGGCAGCAGCGGCTGCCACAGCCCCTGGTCGATGCCGGCGGCGAGGCCGTCGACGCCGGTGAGCACCAGGTCGATGTCGATGCGGCCGGCGTCCTGCTGGGCCTTGACCTTGCCGGCCAGCTCGGGCGAGGTGGCCTTGGAGTAGGTCGTCCTGGCGATGACGCCGCCGTTCTTCGACACGTACTCGTCGATCATGCCCTGGGTGAGCTGGAGGTTACCGGCGACGTCGAGGATGTTCAGGGTCACCGGCGAGCCCGGCTTGTCCGGCACGGTACCGCCGGTGGCCGCCGGGGCGGGCTTCTCCGGCGCGCCACAGCCGGCCACCAGGCCGACCGCGACCAGGCCGGCGGCCGTGACGAACTCTCTGCGGGTCGAGGACATGGCGGATTCCTCTCGGTTCGTAGGGTGTGCGCCATGGGCGCGGGGTCACGCCGTCCGGGCCGGACCGGTGGATCCGCGGACCATCAGCTGGGCTGACAGCTCGCGCCGGGCGCTGCCGGCGCGGTCGGGGTCTTCGAGGAGGTCGAGCAGGAGCTCGACGCCGGCCCGGCCGGTCGGCTCCTGCGGCAGCGCGAGGGTGGTCAGCGCCGGGCTCACCATCTCCGCGAACAGGATGTCGTCGAAGCCGACGACGCTGATGTCGGCCGGGACGGAGACGCCCCGGGCGGCGAACCGGTTGAGCAGGCCGAGCGCCACCAGGTCGTTGTAGGCGACCACGGCGGTGACCCCGGCGGCGAGGACGACGTCGGCGACGGCCACGCCCCCGGCGAACCTCGGCGCCACGGTGGCGATCTCGCGCAGCTCGACCCCGGCGCCCGCGGCGGCGCTGCGCAGCACCCGCAGCCGTTCCCGGTTGGACCACGAGTTGCGCGGCCCGGCGACGTAGCCGACGCCGCGGTGGCCGAGCGCCACCAGGTGCGCGACGGCCTGCCGGGTCGCCTCGCCGATGTCGATGGTCACCGACGGGATGCGCCCGACGCGCCGGTTGAGCATGACGATCGGGGTCTCGCCGGCCACCGCCCGGATCTCGGCCTCGCTCATGCGGGGCGAGCACAGCACGATGCCGTCGACCTGCTTGCCGAGCGCGCGGACCAGGTCCGCCTCGGCGGCGGCGTGCTCGTCGGTGTCGGCGAGGAACACCGAGTACTCCGCCTCGTGGGCCCGCTCCTGCACGCCCTTGACGACGCCGGGGAAGAACGGGTTGGTGAGGTCGGGGACGATCAGGCCGATGTTGCCGGTCCGGCCGGTGATGAGCCCGCGCGCGGCCCGGTTGGGGTGGTAGCCGAGCTCCTGCACGGCCCGCTGGACCCGGTCGCGGGTCTCGGGCAGCAGCAACTGCGGCGTGGTGAGCGCACGGCTGACCGTCGACGGCGACACCCCCGCCGCTCGGGCGACGTCCTTGATGGTGACGGGCACGGGCACTGCTCCTAGCTCCACGGGCTTCGCCCGCGGTTCCGTGGGGGGTTCCCACCCCACACCCCCCATGCGCCGCTACGCGACGCACGCTGTTTCCAGCTCCACGGGCTTCGCCCGCGGCTCCGTGGGGGGTTCCCACCCCACACCCCCCACGCGCCGCTGCGCGACGCACTCGAACCTGTGTGGAACGCTCCCACGTAGTCTGAAAACCTTTGCACAACTCTGTCAAGACTCTCGTCGATGCGGACTTGACGGCTTGCCCAGCTTGACTTCAGAGTGATGAAAACGTTTGTACGGAGGTCTCCGGATGAGGTACCTGCAGCTGCACGAGGACCGCGCCCTCCCGCTCGATCCGACGGCCCGCGACATCGCCCTCACCCTGTACGCGGAGACCCGGACGCTGCCCCTCGTCTGCATGCACGGCCACGTCGACGCCGCCGTCCTCGCCGACGACGCGCCGTTCCCCGACCCGGCCCGCATGTTCATCACGCTCGACCACTACGTGACCCGGCTGCTGCACGCCGGCGGCGTCCCCCTGGAGGACCTCGGCGTCGGCGCCGAGCGCGACCCGCGGGAGATCTGGCGGACGTTCTGCGCGCACTGGCACCTCTTCCGCGGCACGCCGTCGCGGTACTGGCTGACCCACGAGCTCGTCGACGTCTTCGGCGTCGACCTGGCGCCGGCGCCGGAGACCGCCGACGAGCTGTTCGACGAGCTGTCCGCCCGGCTCGCCGAGCCCGAGTTCCGGCCCCGGGCACTGTTCAAGCGGTTCGGCATCGAGGTGCTCGCGACGACCGACTCGCCGCTCGACGACCTGTCCGCCCACGGCCGGCTGGCCGCCGAGGGCTGGGGCGAGCAGGTGATCCCGACGTTCCGCCCCGACGCGCTGGTGCACCTGGACCGCCCGCGGTGGGCCGCCGAGGTGGCCGAGCTCGGCCGGCTCACCGGCGCCGACACCGGCCGCTACCGGGGGTACCTGGAGGCGCTGCGGCAACGGCGGCTCGACTTCGCCGCGGCGGGCGCGCTCGCCACCGACCACGGCCACGAGTCGGCGGACACGACCCCGTTACCGGAGGCCGACGCCGCCCGCATCTACGACGCCGCCCTCCGCGGTGCCGTCGGTGCGCGGGACTCGGCGGCGTTCGCCGGCCACATGCTGTACGAGATGGCCCGCATGTCCTGTGAAGACGGCCTCGTCCTGCAGCTGCACCCCGGCGTCCTGCGCAACCACTCGCTCGCGGCCCTGGAGCGCTACGGGCCGGACCGCGGCTTCGACATCCCGGTCGCCGCCGAGTTCACCCGCGCGCTGCGCCCGCTGCTGGAGGCGTTCGGCCACCAGCCACGGTTCCGGATGGTGGCGTTCACGGTCGACGAGACCACCTACAGCCGCGAGCTGGCCCCGCTCGCCGGCGTCTACCCGGCGCTGCACCTCGGCGCGCCGTGGTGGTTCCTGGACAGCCCGGACGGGCTGCGCCGCTTCCGCCAGGCGGTCACCGAGACCGCCGGCTTCTACCGCACGGCGGGCTTCGTCGACGACACGCGCGCGTTCGCCTCGATCCCGGCCCGCCACGACCTGGCCCGCCGCATCGACGCGGGCTACCTGGCCGAGCTGGTCGCCCGCCGCCTGCTCGACCTCGACGAGGCCTTCGAGACGGCGGCCGACCTGGCCTACACGATCCCCCGCCGGCTGTACCGCCGCCCGGCGTCCTGACCCCGCAGCTGCCCGGCAGGCGGCACACAGGCGGCGCACAGCTTCGACCGGCTAGATGAACAGGACCTGAACGCCGGACGAAGGACCCCTGCCGCTGTGGACGACCTGCTGATCATCGGCGTCGATCTCCTCGCCATCGCCGTGCTGACGTTCGGGGTGTACTTCCCCCGGCACCGGCGCAAGGACCTGGTGACCGCCTACCTCGCGGTCAATGTCGGCGTCCTCGGCACGACGATGGTGCTCGGCGCGTCGTCGGTCGGCGCGGGACTCGGGCTGGGCCTGTTCGGGGTGCTGTCGATCATCCGGCTGCGCTCCGCCGAGATCGCCCAGCACGAGATCGCCTACTACTTCGGCGCGCTGGCGCTCGGCCTGCTCAGCGGGCTGACCCCCGCGCTCGGCGGGCTCACCGCCGCGCTGCTCGTCCTCATCGTCACGGCGCTCTACGTCGGTGACCACCCGCGCCTGTTCGGCCGGCACCGGCAGCAGACGATGCTGCTGGACACCGCGCAGACCGACGAGACGGCCGTGCGGGCCGAGCTGGAGCGGCGCCTCGGCGGCCGGGTCGTGAGCCTGACGATCCGCCACGTCGACCTGGTCAACGACACCACGCTGATCGACGTCCGCTATCTCGCGGCCACGGTATGAGCGGTCCGGTGACCGCGCTCCTCGACGAGCTGGCCCCCGTCGGGCTCGGCGACCTCGTCGAGCGGGCCGCGCTGCTGACCCGGGTCGACCGCAAGTACGTGCTGCCGGCCGCGACGCTCCCGGTGCTGCTGGAGCGGCTGTCCGGCACGGCGCGCGTGCTGGAGATCGACGGGCGACGCAGCTTCGGCTACCGCTCCGACTACCTCGACACGCCCGCCCTCGACAGCTACCTCGGCGTGGCGCACCGGCGCCGCCGCCGCTTCAAGGTGCGGATCCGCTCCTACCGCGACACCGGCGACCGGTTCGCCGAGGTGAAGACCCGCGGCCCGCGCGGCGTCACGGTGAAGCACCGCGTCCCGTACACCGGCGACGCCGACGCCCGGGCCTACGCCCGCACCGTGCTGGGGGCGGCGGTCGTCCCGTGTGACACGGCGGCGCTGCGGCGGACGCTCACCACCCGGTACGAGCGCAGCACCCTGCTGCTGCCGGCGAGCGGCAGCCGGCTCACCGTCGACACCGGGCTGGCCTGGGTCCTGCCCGGCGACGTCCTGCCCGGCGGCCCCGGCGGCCCCGGCGGCCCCGACGGCCCGGCGTGCGCGCTGCCGGACCGGGTCGTCGTGGAGACCAAGTCCGCGCGGGCCGCCGGCCCGGCCGACCGGCTGCTGTGGTCGCTCGGGCACCGGCCCCGCGCGGTGTCGAAGTACGCCACCGGCCTCGCCGCACTGCGGCCCGAGCTGCCGGCCAACCGCTGGCTGCCGGTGCTGCGCCGGCACTTCCGACTCGAGGAGCTGTAACCCATGCGCATCCGCACCCGGCTCGCCGCGGCCGTGACCTCGCTCGTCCTCGCCGGGGCCGCCCTGAGCGCCTGCTCGGACGCCGAGGGCGCGGTGCCGTCCCCCGCGACCACGACCGCTGACGCCTCCCAGGGCGCCGCCGCGGTCCTCGCCGCGAACAAGGCCGCCGAGGCCGGCGACACGTCCGCCGGGGCCGGCGCCGTCACCGTCACGCTCAAGGGCACGACCGCCGCTGGCGGCGACGGGGTCTCCGTCGACGGGAGCACGGTGCGGATCACCGCCGGCGGGACCTACCGGCTCACCGGCACCCTGACCGACGGCCGGGTCGTCGTCGACGCCGGTGATGCCACCGTCACGCTCGTCCTCGACGGCGCGTCGATCAGCAGCTCGACCGGGGCCGCGATCGCCGCCACCACGGCGAAGGCGCTCGTGGTGATCCTGGCCGACGGCAGCACGAACACGCTGTCGGACGCCCGCTCGTACGCCGAGGACGCCGAGGTCAACGCCGCCCTGTACAGCGCGGCCGACCTCACCGTCGGCGGCGCCGGGTCGCTCACCGTGCACGGTAACGGCAACGACGGCATCACCGGCAAGGACGGGCTCGTCATCACCGGCGGCACGATCACCGTCGACGCCGCCGACGACGGCATCCGCGGCAAGGACCTGCTCGTCGTGACCGGCGGGACGATCGCGGTGACGGCCGGCGGCGACGGCCTCAAGGCCGACAACGCCGAGGACACCACCGCCGGCTACATCGCCGTGCGCGGCGGCGACGTCACGGTCACCGCGGCCGGCGACGGGGCCGACGCCGCGACCGACCTCGTGCTGACCGGCGGCACGCTGCGGGTCACCACCGACGACGCCGAGGCGAAGGGCCTGAAGTCGGGCGTCGTCACCGTGCTGGAGGGCGGCAGCGCCACGGTCGCCGCCGGCGACGACGCCGTGCACAGCGACGGCGCGGTCCACCTCGCCGGCGCCACCCTGAGCCTCGCCGCCGGCGACGACGGCGTGCACGCCGAGACGACCCTGCGCATCGACAAGGGAACCGTCGACGTGACCCGCTCGACCGAGGGCATCGAGGCGGCGACGATCGTGGTCGCCGGCGGCGTCGTGCACGTCGTCTCGTCCGACGACGGCCTGAACGCGGCCGGCGGCACCACCTCCGGGGGACGGGGCGGCGGCGAGGAGGTCGGCCCCTACAAGGCGACGATCAGCGGCGGCACGCTCGTCGTCGACGCCGGCGGCGACGGCTTCGACTCCAACGGCACGGCCGAGATCACCGGCGGCACCGTCGTCGTGAACGGCCCGACCCAGCGCGGCAACGGCGCGCTCGACGTGAACGGCAGCTTCACGGTCAGCGGCGGCACCCTCGTCGCCGCGGGCAGCGCCGGCATGGTCGTCGCCCCGGACGCCGGGTCGGCACAGGGCTGGCTGTCGGCGACGTTCACCACGACGGTCGCCGCCGGGACCACGCTGCAGGTGGTGGCGGCGGACGGCACGGTCCTGGCGACGTTCGTGACGAGCAAGGCGGTGCAGAACCTGGTGTACTCCGGCCCGCGCGTGAGCACCGGCGCGCAGTACACCGTCGTGCAGGGCGGGACCGCGACCGGCACGAGCGTCGGTGGCCTCGTCACGGGCGGCACCGGCGGCACGGCCGGCACGACGGTCCTGGCGACGGTCACGGCCGGGCAGGCACCGGCCGGTGGGGGCTTCGGCCGGCGGTGACCCGCTCGTAGAACTCGACGTGGCGGGCGGCCGCCGCCGGCCAGGTGTGCGCGGCGGCCAGCGCGCGGCCGGCCGCCCGGCGGGCCGGGTCGGGTGCCGTGACCGCCCGCAGCAGCGCCGCGGCCAGGGACGCGGGGTCGGTACCGTAGCCGACCGCGGTGCCGAACACCTCCCGCAGCACCGGCAGGTCGCGCACGACGACCGGGACGCCCGCCGCCAGGGCCTCCATCGCGGCCAGCCCGAAGCCCTCCCTGGTCGACGGGAAGGCGAACGCGGCGGCGCCGGCCATCAGCGGCGGCAGGTCGTCGTGGGCGACCGGGCCGAGCACCTCCGGCACGACGCCGAGGGCGCGGGCGCGCTCCTCCCACTCGGCGCGGTAGGCGCGGTAGTCGAAGAGCGTCTCGCCGCCGGCGATCACCAGGCGCAGCGCCGGCAGTTCGCGGCGCAGCAGCGCGTAGGCGTCCAGCAGGTCCAGGGAGCCCTTGCGCGGCTCGATGCCGCCCACCGTGAGCAGGTACGGGCGCTCAGGGACGGCCGGGACGGCGGCGGCGAACCGGGCCGCGTCGACGCCGTTCGGGATGACCTCCGCCGTGATCCCCCAGCCGGCGCGCAGCTCGGCGGCGACGGCCGCCGAGACGGTCAGGTGGGCGTAGGGGCGCACGATCGCCCGCTCGTGGCAGGCGGCGAGCTCGGGCGTGGTGAACTGGTCGAGGTGGTGGACCGTGCGGACGCAGCGGTCGACGGCGTTGGCGCTGATGCAGTCCTGCGCGTGCACGACGTCGTACCCATCGGCGGCCGCCGCGAACGCCACGCGCAGCAGCCGGATCGAGCGCAGCACCCGCGGCCCGACCTCCTCGCCGGGGACGTCGGGGAACGGCACGACGGCGAGGCGGACCCGCGGGTCGACCGGCCGGAAGAACGCGTCGCCGCCGCGGCCCAGCGTCCACACCGTCACGGCGTGGCCGAGCGCGGCGAGCGCCTCGGCGAGGGCGAGCGTGTGGACGACCCCGCCGCGCGGGCGGGTCGAGTAGGTGAGCAGGGCGATCCTCATCGGTGCGTCCGGTACGTCGCCGGCCGCAGCTCGTCGAGGTGCCGCAGCACCCGGCGCGCGTGGGCGATCTCCCCGGCGACGTCCAGCTCGGCCACCGCCAGCCCGGCCTTGGCCCAGGTGCGGGCCAGGATGTTCCCGGCCGGCCCGACCACCTTGGCCTGGCCGAGGAACCGCATCCCGCCGGCCGCCCCGGTCTGGTTGGACGACACCACCACGATCTGGTTCTCGGCCGCGCGGGCGCAGTCGTAGAGGTCGAACAGCCGGGACTGGCGGTCCTGCGACAGCTTCGGGGCCGCGTTGGTGATGCTCGCCGGCCACGCCGACAGGCAGGCGACGATCTGCGCGCCGTCGAGCGCCAGGGTGCGCGCCGACTCCGGGAACGTCTTGTCGTAGTCGATGAGCATGCCGATCCGCCCGACGGGCGTGTCGAACGCGGCGAAGGTGTCGCCGGCCCGGTAGGCGATCCCCTCGGCGGCCGGCAGGTGCACCTTGCGGTGCTTGCCGAGGATGCCGGTACCGGTGAGGCAGACCGCGGCGTTGTACCGGTCGTCGCCGTCGGCCTCGCAGAACCCGACGCAGACCACCATGTCCCCGGCCGCCGCGGCGATCTGCTCGAAGACCGGGTCGTCGGGCTTCAGCGCGGGCGGCAGCGCCTCCGGGTCGGGGCGGCGCAGGTCGGCGAGGTAGCCGCCGATCGCCGCGTCGGGCAGCACCAGCAGCGCGGCGCCCTCGGCCCGGGCGTCGGCGATGAGCTTGCCGATCCGCCCGACGTCGTAATCGAGGTCACGGCCGAAGTGTGCCGCCGCGGCGGCGATCCGGGTGACTGCCATGGCTCACATCATCGACGGTGCGAGGGTGCGGTACGTATCCGGGCGCCGGTCGCGCAGGTGGGCCATGGAGCGGCGGGCCGCGGCCAGGGCCCCGGCGACGTCGACGTCGGCGACCGCCACGCCCGGCGCGACGCCGGTGGTGGCGAGCACGTCGCCGCCCGGGTCGACGACCTTCGCGCTGCACACGAACCGCAGCGACCCGAACCGGCCGGACTGGTTGGCCGACAGCCAGACCACCTGGTTCTCCAGCGCGCGGGTCCGGTCGAACAGGTCGAACCGGCGGGTCCAGCGGTCCTCGGCCAGGTCGTCCGGGGCGCCGGTGCGGCTGCCCGGCCAGGCCGAGACGCACACGATGATCTCCGCACCGTCGAGCGCGAGCGACCGGGCCGACTCGGGGAACGCCTTGTCGTAGCAGATGAGCAGCCCGAGCCGGCCGACCGGGGTGTCGAACGCGGCGAACGAGTCGCCCGAGTCGTAGCTGGCGTTCTCCCGCAGCGGCTGGTGCACCTTGCGGTGGTTGCCCAGCACGCGGCCCGTGCCGACGCAGACGACGCTGTTGTACCGCGTCCCGCCACCGCCGTCCTCGCAGTAGCCCGCGCAGACCACCATGTCGCCGGCCAGGGCCGTCAGCCGGGCGATCTCCGGCCCGTCGAGGCGCAGCGCCGGCGGCTGGTCGGCGCCGCCGTCGAGGTGGGCGAGGTAGCCGCCGAGGCACGCCTCGGGCAGCGCCAGCAGCCGCACCCCGTCGGCCCGGGCCGCGGCGACCAGCCCCTCGATCCGGTCGAAGTCGGCCTCCAGGTCGCGGTCGAACGGCGCCGCGACCGCCGCCATCCTGATCACGCCGCCGCCCCCAGTCCCGTGACGGCGCCGTCGACGGCGTCCGTGAGCTCCCCGTCGGGCCAGCGCAGCCGTACCCCGGCGCCGGCCACCAGCTCGCCGCACTCCGCCGTGACGGCCGGACCGGCCGGTGCCGCGGTGTGCGGGCCGGTGGTCAGCATCGCGAAGCCGGGGAAGCAGGTCAGCCAGTCCCCCGTCGTGGCGCCGGCCGGGCGCGGCACGGCGGCGACGTCCAGCACGGCGCCGCAGCCGCTCGCCTCGGCGAGCATGCCGAGCGTCCCGGCGATGCCGGCCATCGACACGTCCTTCGCCGCCGCCGGGCGGGCCGCGCCGACGTAGCCGAGCATCGCCCGCAGCTCGTCCGCCGTCCGGTGGCTCGTCGAGTCCCACTGCCGCCCGTGGTAGCCGGGGCGCCAGCCGCCGCCGAGGTCGGCGGTGAGCCGCACCGCGTGGCCGGGCCGCCCGCCGCCGCCGGGCACCGGCCGGCCGGTGCGGCCCAGCGCCGTCGCGGAGAGCGCGGCGGGCACCCCGAGCTGGGTGTGCCCGCCGAGGACCGGCACGCCGTAGGCGGCGGCCGCGCGCCGCAGCCCGCCGAGGATCCGGGCCGCCGCCGCGGCGTCGCGCGCGCCGACCGCGTTGAGCAGGCCGACCGGGGCCGCGCCCATCGCGGCGAGGTCGTTGACGTTGACCAGGACCGCGCACCAGCCGGCCCAGTCCGGGTCGCGCTCGACCATCGACGGCAGGATCGCATCGCACGCGGCGACCAGGTCGGTGCCGGGCACCGGGGCGCCGTCGTCGCCGACGAAGCCGGGGCCGCCCGGGGCCAGCCCGCGCAGCAGGCCGCCGAGGGGGCGCTTGGTCGCCGCGGCGAGCGCCGCGATGCGACCGATCGGCCAGCGCATGAGCACGTGCGGCCGGCCGGCCACGGTCACCGGCCGGACCGGCTGCCAGCCGAGCCGCTGGAACATGCGCTGCCAGCGGGCCTGGACGGTGGCGTCGAACCGCAGCGCCCCGGCCTGCTCGGCGTAGGCGCAGGCGGCCCGCACGAGCGCCGGGCCGATCCGCTGCACGCCGCGGGCCGCAGGAGGCGCCTTGGCCGAGGACTCGCGTGCCTCGCCGTA
>NZ_JBEXCY010000242.1:0-16260 GCF_040605515.1 Dactylosporangium sp. NPDC005572
CGGGTCGTGGGCCCGGGACGGATGTCCCGGGCCCACGAGCGGTGCCTGGCGGGAGCGACGGTCGTGCGTTGCGCGGACCCGAGTCCCGGAGAAGGAGGAACTAGCAGCCGGGCAGGCGCTCGATCAGGTACCTCTCGACCTGGTCGATGGAGACGCGCTCCTGCGTCATCGAGTCGCGGTCGCGGACCGTGACGGCGTTGTCGTTCAGGGTGTCGAAGTCGACCGTGAGGCAGTACGGCGTGCCGATCTCGTCCTGGCGGCGGTAGCGGCGGCCGATGCCCTGGGCGTCGTCGAAGTCGACCGTCCAGCGCTTGCGGAGCTGGGCGGCCAGGTCGCGGGCCTTGGGGGAGAGGTCGGCGTTGCGCGACAGCGGGAGCACCGCGGCCTTGACCGGGGCCAGGCGCTTGTCGAAGCGCATGACCGTGCGGCGGTCGACGCCGCCGCTGGTGTTCGGGGCCTCGTCCTCGTCGTAGGCCTCCAGCAGGAAGGCCAGCACGGCGCGGGTCAGGCCGGCCGCCGGTTCGATGACGTAGGGGACCCAGCGCTCCTTCTTCTCCTGGTCGAAGTAGGACAGGTCGACGCCGGAGTGCTTGGAGTGCGTGCTCAGGTCGAAGTCGGTGCGGTTCGCGATGCCCTCGAGCTCGGAGAACTCGGTGCCGCCGAAGCGGAAGCGGTACTCGATGTCGACCGTGCGCTTCGAGTAGTGGGAGAGCTTCTCCTTCGGGTGCTCGTAAAAGCGCATGTTGTCCGCGGAGATGCCCAGGTCGAGATACCAGTTCCAGCGCTCCTGGAGCCAGTACTCGTGCCATTCCTCGTCGGTGCCGGGCTCGACGAAGAACTCCATCTCCATCTGCTCGAACTCGCGCGTGCGGAAGATGAAGTTGCCCGGGGTGATCTCGTTGCGGAAGCTCTTGCCGACCTGCGCGATGCCGAACGGGGGCTTCTTGCGGGCCGCGCCGGCGACGTTGTTGAAGTTGACGAAGATGCCCTGGGCGGTCTCCGGGCGCAGGTAGTGCAGGCCCTCGTCGTTCTCGACGGCGCCGAGGTAGGTCTTCATCAGGCCGTTGAACATGCGCGGCTCGCTGAACGTGCCCTTGTTGCCGCAGTTGGGGCAGTTGAGCTCGCCCAGCACGAACGGCTTGCCGGGGTTCTTGGCCTCCCACGCCTCCTCGAGGTGGTCGGCCCGGAAGCGCTTGTGGCAGGAGGCGCACTCGGTCAGCGGGTCGACGAACGCCTCGACGTGGCCGGAGGCCACCCAGACGTCGCGGGCGAGGATGACGGCCGAGTCCAGGCCGACGATGTCGTCGCGCTGCTGGACGGTCGTCTTCCACCACTGGCGGCGCACGTTGTCCTTGAGCTCGACGCCCAGCGGACCGTAGTCCCAGGCGGAGCGGGTGCCACCGTAGATCTCGCTCGACGGGAAGACGAAACCCCGCCGTTTCGCGAGGCTGACGACGGAATCGATGCGAT
This sequence comes from Dactylosporangium sp. NPDC005572, assembly GCF_040605515.1. Taxonomy (NCBI): domain Bacteria; kingdom Bacillati; phylum Actinomycetota; class Actinomycetes; order Micromonosporales; family Micromonosporaceae; genus Dactylosporangium; species Dactylosporangium sp. NPDC005572. The sequence continues at coordinate 1,471 of NZ_JBEXCY010000242.1, forward strand.
CGGCGGCCATGGTGGTTCCTCCTAAGCCTCACGGCGACTGGCTGTCGGCAAGGCGGTCATAAGCGGAAAGGACGGGCGAACCGTCAAACGTCCCCATCGACGCTACGGTTACGCAACGGTGAGCCGCACCAGATTATTCGACGCCGCCGCAGATGACATATCGGGTGCCTTCCTGCGTCATGACGAACCGCATCCAGCGCGGGGCCTGGCCTTCCTGCTCCACGTTGGCCGGCACGACGATGTCCTGCTGGATGCTCACGTCGTCCTCGTTGACGGAGAAGGCGACGACCGGTGACGCGGCGTAGTGGTCCCGGAACCAGTTGACCGTGTGCCGGCTCTGCTCGGCGGCGCACAGGTACTCGTTGCGGGCGCGCTCGTAGTTCTCCGCCTGGAGCGCGCCGAGGTAGCCGCGGGCCACGTCGGCGACCTGGGTGCGGGCCAGGTTGTCGGCGAACGAGATGAAGAAGCCGCCGCCGAGGACGCCGCCCACGCAGCACAGGACGAGCACGAGGCCGCCGACGCCCAGGCCGATCCACAGGCCCTTCATGTCGCGGTCGCGCGGCGGGGCGGCGAATGGCGCGACGACCCCCGGCCCGGCCGGCGGCGCGGGCACCTCATCGACCTGAGGCGGCATCATGACCGAAGCCTATCCGCCCTCAGGCGCGGTCACTCGCGGTCACGGTCAGCTCGCCACCGGGCGCGACCGTGGCCAGCTCCTCGAACGCCGAGGGCTCGTCGAGCGACTGCGCGAGCAGCGGGGTGGCGTACATCTTGACGTCGAAGTTCGACAGGGCGCGCCGGTAGGCGCCGACCGACTCCCACTCGGTGAGGATCGTCCAGTGCGCCGGGTCGTCGTACGCCCGTCCGAGGCTGCCCCGGAGATACCCTGGGCACGCCGCCAGGGCGCCGAGCGCGGCGTGCGCCCGCTCGGGGAAGCCTGCGGGGTCGTCGACGACGAACCGTGTCACCACCAGCATGCCGCGAGCATACGGACCTGAGGAGTGAGATGTCCGAGCGTGTCCTGCGCCGGCTGGGCCGGCTGAACCCGACCGCGGTGTTCCTCGGCGTGGGCGTGCTGGTGTTCGTGGCGCTGGTGCTGCCGGGAATCGTCGGGGGAGCGCTGCTGTTGCTCCTGGCCGCGGGGGTCGTCTGGGTGCTGACCAAGACCTGGGCGGTGCACCCGCCGCGGGCCCGGGTGGCGCGGCTGGTCATCCTGGGCCTGCTGCTCGCCCTCGCCGTGTTCAAGATCGCTTAAGTTGACAACGATTCTCATTATCGGGCAGGCTCGACAGCGTGGTGCTAGAGGTTGACCGGGCGGTGGTGGCGTACGACGGCCGCCCCGTGCTCGACGGCGTGTCCCTCAAGGTCGCCCCGGCCGAGGTGGTCGCGATCCTCGGCGCCAACGGGTCCGGGAAGTCCACCCTGGTCAAGGCCGCCCTCGGGCTGGTGCCGCTGAGCGCCGGCGAGGTGCGGCTGTTCGGCACCCCGCTGCGGCGGTTCCGGGAGTGGAAGCGGCTGGGGTACGTGCCGCAGCGGGTCGGCGCCGGCAGCGGCGTGCCCGCCACGGTCGCCGAGGTGGTCGCCGAGGGGCGGCTCGCCCGCCGCGGGTTCCTGCGCATCGCGACCGCCGCCGACCGGCGGGCCGTCGGCGAGGCGCTCGACGCGGTCGGGCTGGCCGACCGGGCCCGCGAGCCGGTCTCGGTGCTGTCCGGCGGGCAGCAGCAGCGGGTGCTCATCGCCCGCGCGCTGGCCGGCCGGCCGGAGCTGCTGGTGCTCGACGAGCCGACGGCCGGGGTCGACGCGGCCAGCCAGGAGGCGTTCGCCGGGTGCCTGGACCGGTTCGTCCGCGACGGGGGCACGGTGGTGTTCGTCGCGCACGAGCTCGGGCCGCTGCGGCCGCTGATCACCCGGGCCGTCGTCGTGCACCACGGCGAGATCGTCCACGACGGGGACCCGCCGGAGACGGACAACGACCACGTCCACCCGCACGCCCCGGCGGCGTGACGTGAGCGGTCCGGAGCGGAGCGGAGGGGCCGCTCACCAGTTGGCTCAGAGCATCAGCTCATGCGGCCGGAGCGGAGCGGAGGTCGCGTGAGCCTCTTCGAGCACGACTTCATGATCCGGGCGCTCATCGGGGCGCTCATCACCGGCGCCGCGGCGCCCGCCATCGGCATCTACCTGGTCCAGCGCCGCCTGTCGCTGATCGGCGACGGCCTGGGCCACGTCGCGCTGACCGGCGTCGGCGTCGGGCTGCTGACCAACCAGTCCCCGGTGCTCATGGCGGTGCTGGCCGCCGTCGTCGGCGCGGTCGTCATCGAACTGGTGCGCGAGCGGGGCAAGACCTCCGGGGACATCGCGCTGTCGATGCTCTTCTACGGCGGCATCTCCGGCGGCGTCGTGCTCGTGAACCTCTCCGACGCGCAGAGCAACCGCAGCCTGGTGACCTACCTGTTCGGCTCGCCGCTGACCACGAGCCGGCAGGACCTCACCGTCATGCTCGTGCTGGGCGCGATCGTGCTGGCGGTGGCGGTGCTGCTGCGGCCGTGGCTGTTCGCGGTGTGCCACGACGAGGAGTACGCCCGGGTGTCCGGCCTGCCCGTCCGCGCGCTCAACCTGGTCCTGGCGATCACGACCGCGGTGACCGTCACGGTCGCCATGCGGGCGGTCGGCCTGCTGCTCGTCAGCGCCCTCATGGTCGTGCCGGTCGCCACCGCGCAGCAGATCACGCGCGGCTTCAAGGTGACCATGCTGGCCGCCGTCCTGCTCGGCCTGCTGGCGTCCGGCGGCGGGGTCTGGGTGTCGGCCCAGGTCGACACCGGCCCGGGCGCGACGGTGGTGCTGCTGGCGATCGCCGGCTTCTTCGCGGTCACCGTGGGTGCGGGGCTGGTGCGGGCGGTCCGCCGCCGCACGGGTGCGCAGCGGCAAAGTGAGAACGGTTACCGTTACGCATATGTCGACAAGTGACGGGTACGAGGCGGCGGGCGAGCTGCTCCGGGCCCTGTCGGCCCCGTTGCGGATCCGGATCGTGACCGAGCTGGCCGAGGGGCCGCGGTGCGTCCACGAGCTGGTCGACTCCCTGGGCGCGGCGCAGCCGCTCGTCTCGCAGCACCTGCGGGTGCTGCGCGGGGCCGGGGTGGTGCGCGGGGCGCGGCGGGGGCGCGAGATCGCGTACTCGCTGACCGACGAGCACATCGCGCACATCGTGGCCGACGCGGTGACCCACGCCCGCGAGGCCCGCTGAGCGGTCGAGCGGCTCAGCGGCTCAGAACGTGAAGCCGCCCGGGCGGTCGTTGCGGTCGGCGATCAGGCCGGCCAGGGTGGCCAGGGCGATCTCCGCCGGGGTCTTCGAGCCGATGTTCAGGCCGATCGGGCGGTGCACCCGGGCGATGTCCTCCTCCGGCACCCCCAGCTCCCGCAGCGCCGCGACGTGCGGGCCGGTGTGGCGCGGGCTGCCCATCACGCCGATCCAGCGGGCCGGGGAGGCGAGCGCGGCCCGGAGGGCGGCGCCCAGCTCGGGACGGTCGTGGTCGCAGACCACCACGTCCGTCTCCGCGTCGATCGTCACCCCCGCCAGGTCCGGATCGGCCAGGGCCACGCGGTAGCCCAGCGTCGCCGCGATGTGCATCAGGTGGGTGGCGACCGGCGAGTCGAACACCGCCACGAGCGCGCGGCCGTCCGCCGCGGGCTCCACGGCACCGTGCGCAAGGGCGCAGCCGATCGAGTCGAATCCTGCGACCATCACATCACGCTCCGAATTGTTCGTCGGCGCTTCATGCCGAAGGTACCAACCCACGCGCTAACCTCAGGCCCGTGACCCTCACCGATCACCCTGAATCGCCCGCACCCGCCGCGGCGCCGCCCCGGGGTGGCCGGAGGCGGTGGCGGATCGGGTCCGTCGAGGTGCTCGCCGGGCTGCTCGTGCTCGTCGTGGTGCTCCGCGGGCCGATCACCCGCTCGCTGGCCGCGCCGGTGCTGCAGACCTGGCTCACCGTGTTCGTGTCGGTGATGACCCAGGCGGTGCCGTTCCTGGTCTTCGGGGTCGTGCTCTCGGCGGTCATCGCGGTGTTCGTGCCGCCCTCGTTCTTCGCCCGGGCGCTGCCCCGGCACCCCGCGCTCGCGGTGCCGGCGGCGGGGGTGGCGGGCGTGGTGCTGCCCGGCTGCGAGTGCGCCAGCGTGCCGGTCGCCGGGGCGCTCGTGCGGCGCGGGGTCACGCCCGCGGCGGCGTTCGCGTTCCTGCTGGCCTCGCCGGCCGTCAACCCGATCGTGCTGGTGTCCACGGCGGTGGCGTTCCCCGGGCAGCCCCGCGTCGTCGTCGCCCGGGCCCTGGCCAGCCTGGTGGTGGCCTGCCTGATGGGGTGGCTGTGGCACGCGTTCGGCAAGGGCAGCTGGCTGCGCATGCCGGCCCGGCCCCACCTCGACGGCATGGCGAAGTGGCCGGCGTTCTGGGCCTCCGTGCGCCACGACGTGCTGCACGCCGGCGGGTTCCTGGTCATCGGCGCGGCCTGCGCCGCCGTGATCGCGGTGGTGGTGCCGAAGGAGTGGCTCTCCCAGCTCGCCGCCAACCCGGCCGTCGCGATCCTGGTGCTGGGGCTGCTCGCCGTCCTGCTGTCGATCTGCTCGGAGGCCGACGCCTTCGTGGCCGCCTCGCTCACCCAGTTCTCGATGACGGCCCGGCTGGCCTTCATGGTCGTCGGCCCGATGATCGACCTCAAGCTGTTCGCCATGCAGGCCGGCATCTTCGGCAGGTCCTTCGCCCTGCGGTTCGCGCCGGCCACCTTCGTGCTCGCGATCGGAGTCTCCGCCGTGGTCGGAACGGTGCTGTTGTGAACCGGCAGGCGCAGGCGGTCATCCTGCTGCTGGTCGGCGGCGCGGTCCTGCGGGCCAGCCTCACCGGGCAGTACCTCAACTACGTCAAGCCCAGCCTCCAGCCGTATCTCATCGCGTCCGGCGCCCTGCTGGTCGTGGCCGGGATTTTCACGCTGTGGTACGAGCTGCGTCCGGGCCACCGGCACGAGCAGGAGCACGACCACGCCGACGACGGCCACGGGCACGGGTCCGGCGGGCCGCGGGTCGCCTGGCTGCTGCTCGCGCCGGTGATCGGGCTGCTGCTCGTGGCGCCGCCCGCCCTCGGGTCCTACGCGGCCGGCCGGTCCGGCTCCGCGCTCGTCGCGAAGTCCGACTTCGCGCCGTTGCCGGCCGGGGACCCGGTGCGGATCTCGATGCTCGACTACGCCTCCCGGGCCGTGTTCGACCAGGGGGTGTCGCTCGGCGACCGGCGGGTGGAGCTCACCGGCTTCGCGATGCGCGGCCCGGGCGGCGCCTGGCTGCTCGCCCGGATGATGGTGAGCTGCTGCGCCGCCGACGCCCGGCCGGTCAAGATCGCGCTGGACGGCGAGCTGCCCGACGGCCTGGCCGAGGAGCAGTGGCTGCGGGTGACCGGCCGTTACACCGCGCGGCAGATCAAGGACTCGGTCAACGGGGAGACGATTCCGTACCTCGAAGTGTCCGAGGTCACCTTGATACCCGCGCCCGAAGAGCAGTACGAGTCGTAGATGGACCTGCAACGCCCCGCGCTCCTGGTACTCGTCCGGCACGCCGAGTCGGCCCGCAACCAGGCGAAGAAGGGCAGCGTGTATTTCGCGGACGACGCGGCCCGCCAGATCGTCCGCGGCGTGCCCGACCACCTCATCGAGCTGACCGAGGACGGCCACAAGCAGGCCGCCCAGACCGGGCAGGGGATCCGCGAGCGCTTCGGCACCTTCGACTACGTCTACACCAGCGGCTACGCCCGGACCGTGCAGACCGCCGAGGGCATCCTCAGCGCGTACGGCGAGGACGAACGCGCCCGCATGCGGTGCAAGAACGACCTGTTCATCCGCGAGCGCGACCCCGGCTTCGCCTACGACATGACGACCGCGGAGGCGGAGGCCGCCTTCCCCTGGCTGAACGAGTACTGGCAGACGTTCGGCGGTTTCATGGCCCGCCCGCCCGGCGGGGAGAGCCTCGCCGACGTGACCGGCCGCGTGCACACCTTCCTCGACGCGCTCTTCCAGGACCGGGCCGGCCAGAAGGTCATGGTCGTCACGCACGGTGGCACCCTGCGCTGCTTCCGCTTCCTGCTGGAGGGCTGGAGCTACTCGCAGGCGCAGCGGTGGCCGGAGGGGCAGTCCCCGGCCAACTGCGGCGTCACGACCTACCGCTGCGACGGCGACGGCGGCCCGCTGCGACTGGAGGACTACAACCAGGTGTACTGGACGGTGGGGTCGGCGGCCGACGGCATCTGATCGTGGCCAGAGATCGACGTGGCGTACTGTCTCCACGGACGATCGATGATCGGGGAGCGATGCACATCAGTTTCACCGTCCCGCCCGACCGGCACCGGGCGCGACGGCAGGTTCGGGCGGCGAAGCGGCACAAGCTCCAGCTGCTCTTCGCGGGCGGAATCCTCCTCGCCGCCGCAGGGTTGGCGCTGGTCGTGACGGGCCACCCGGCCGGGTACGCGCCCACCGGCGCGGGTGCGGGTCTGCTGGTCCTGCCGTGGGCGCTGCCCCGGGCGGCGGCGAAGGCCCGCACCGGGCTGCTGGCGGAGGCCGCGACCTACGAGCTGACCGACACCGGGGTCGTCGCCACCACGCCGGGCTTCCGCGGCGCCTACGAGTGGGACGCCGTCGACCGGGTCGCGGACACCGGGGAGTTCTGGGTCGTGACGGTCAAGGGCAGCGGCGTGCTCGCGGTGCCGTGGACGCTCATGCCGGCCGAGGACGTCGCCGCCGCCCGGGATCTCCTGGTCGCCCGCGGCCTGCTGCAGCCGGGCCGGTAGCGTCACCGCATGCGCAAGGTGCTGGTCATCGGGATCGGAGCCGGGGATCCCGAGCACGTCACCGTGCAGGCGATCGCCGCGATGAACGCCGTCGACGTGTTCTTCGTGCTCGACAAGGGCGGTGCCACGAGCGACCTCACGGCGGCCCGGCACGCGATCCTGGAGCGGTTCGTCACCCGGGAGCACCGCACGGTCACGCTGACCGACCCGCCCCGCGACCGGGTCGCCGCCGACTACAGCGGGGCCGTCCGGGAGTGGCGCGACGAGCGGGCCCGCGTGCTGCACGAGGCGATGGCCGCCGAGGAGGGCGTCGGCGGCATCCTGGTGTGGGGCGACCCGGCCCTCTACGACGGCACGATCCGCATCCTCGACTCGTTCGGCGATGTCGACTTCGAGGTGATCCCGGGCATCAGCAGCGTGCAGGTGCTCACCGCGCGGCACCGGGTGCCGCTCAACCGGGTCGCCGGCGCGGTCCACATCACCACCGGCCGGCGGCTGGCGGCCGGGTGGCCGGACGGGTGGCCGGACGGGTGCGACGACGTGGTGGTCATGCTCGACGCCGATCTTTCCTGCCGGGCGTACCGCGACGAGGCCGTCGACATCTACTGGGGCGCGTACCTCGGCACCCCCGACGAGCTGCTCGTCGCCGGGCGGCTCGGCGAGGTGCTGGGCGAGATCGAGCGGGTGCGCGCCGAGGCCCGGGCCCGCAAGGGCTGGATCATGGACACGTACCTGCTGCGGCGGGTCTAGGCGCTTTCTCTCGGCGCTCGTCCTGCGGCGGGTCTCAGGCGGCTTTCTTGACGCTCGCCGTCGCCTGACCGGGGATCACCCTGAGCCGCACGGGCGCCGCGGGCTCCTCGTCGAGGGCGGCCGGGCGGCGCCAGCGCCACGGCGGGCCCTGCCGGCCGGCGGGCGGGCGGCCCGGGTCGAGCCCCGGCCGGGTCAGCGCCACGACGATGGCGTAGCCGGCGAGCACGAAGCCGTGGCTGACCAGCCGCTCGGTCTCGACCGTGCCGGCGATCAGGTCGTTGGTGCTCAGCAGCGCGAGCAGGGCGACGAACGCGGTCAGCATCGGCAGCGCCCCGGCCGGGCTGGCCCGCCGGGTGGCGATCCAGGCGAAACCGGCGCCGATCGCCACGTTCCAGGCGGCGGACTCGTGGAAGACGTGACCGGCCTGGTGGATGTGGTTGGTGGAGGCGGCCGTCGCGGCCTGGGCGATGCCGAGCACGAACTGGGCCATCCCGAAGACGCCGAGGAGCACCCGCAGCACCTGGACGAGCCGCTTGCGCGGTTTGAACCCCTTCAGCAGCTGCGCGGTGTCGGGCGGGGTCGCGGTCACGGGCTGCAGGCGCACCAGCCGGGTCACGGCCTGCGCCTCACGCTCCCACTGCCGGCACGCGGCGCACCCGGTCAGGTGCGCGTCGACCAGCGCCGGCGCGATCGGTTCGTCCTCGCCGTCGAGCCGGGCCGACAGCGCCTCACGGTACTGCTCACACTCCACGGTTGGATTGTCGCGCGCCGCAGCCGCAAAGTTCCGCCCCGGTCCGCGTGGCACGATTCCCGACCGCGACAGGTGGCGATCTGCGCGAGCAGCTGCTCAGCCGCCTGAGTCGTCGAGCTCGGCGCCCTCGGGGACCTCGTCGGCGTCGCGGTCGTTGAGCCAGCGGTCGGGGAGGACGACCCTGCCCGGTGTACCGGTGCGGCCGCGCGGCTGGCCGAGGACCTCGCGGGGGAAGGGCGCGGCGTGGTCGAGCTGGGCGAGGAGGTCGCTCAGCTCGGCCAGGGACGAGGCCATGGCCATCTGGCGGCGCAGCTCGCCGCCGGCCGGGAAGCCTTTCAGGTACCAGGCCACGTGCTTGCGGAAGTCGGTGACACCCTCGCGCTCGGTCCCGAGCCACTGCGTGAGCAGTTCGGCGTGGCGGTACATGAGCGCCGCGACCTCGCCGAGGCCGGGAAGGGTCCGCTCGGCGGCGGGAGTGGCGTCGGTGGGGTCGGTCCGGGTCCGCTCCGCGGCGGCGAAGGCGGCGGCGAGGTCGGCGAACAGCCACGGCCGGCCGAGGCAGCCGCGGCCGATGACCACGCCGTCGCAGCCGGTCTCGGCCATCATGCGCAGGGCGTCGGTGGCCTCCCAGATGTCGCCGTTGCCGAGGACCGGGATGTCCAGGGCCTCCTTGAGCGCGGCGATCGCGGCCCAGTCGGCCTGCCCGGAGTAGCGCTGGGCGGCGGTCCGGGCGTGCAGCGCGACCCAGGCCACGCCCGCGTCCTGGGCGGTGCGGGCGGCGTCGATGTACGTGTGGTGATCGTCGTCGATGCCGATGCGCATCTTGACGGTCACCGGCAGGCCCTGGGCGGCGTCGACCGCGGACGACACGATCGAGCCGAACAGCCGCCGCTTCCACGGCAGCGCGCTGCCTCCGCCGCGCCGGGTGACCTTGGGCACCGAGCACCCGAAGTTCATGTCGATGTGGTCGGCGAGGTCCTGCTCGACGATCATCTCGACGGCCTTGCGGATGGTGGCGGGGTCGACCCCGTACAGCTGCAGGCTCCGCGGCCGCTCGTCCACCCCGAACTTGATCATGCTCATGGTCTTGGGGTTCCGCTCGACGAGCGCGCGGGTGGTGATCATCTCGCATACGTACAGCCCCGCACCCTGCTCACGGCAGAGCTGCCGGAACGCCACGTTGGTGATCCCGGCCATCGGCGCGAGCACCACGGGCGGATCGACGGCGAAGCTTCCGAGCTGCAACGGCACGCTCCGAGCATGTCACGCCGGGGGGACCCGCCCCAATCGCGCCCGCCGGGCCTCAACCCCATGATCAAGGGAAGGATCTGGCTGTCATGGCAGCCAGATGTTTCCCACGATCATGAGAACGACCGCGGCCGCGGCCGGCGAAAGCCGGCTCGGGTGGTGGGTGCGGGGCGGGATCGACATGCGTCGAGAGAGCGGCTGGGCCGGGGTGTCGGGAATGTTCGGTGGTGTCCGGTTGGGTGCCTGGCGTGACCGTCGTGTTGCGGAGTCATGTCGTGTGCAGAACTGATGCTTGAAAGTGCGCGAAATTGCGATCCACAGAGCAGGTGAATGCATCCCGAAGTGTGGAAACGTGCCGATGCTGAAAATCTTTGGAGAGCGCTCTCGTGCGCATTTCTGCGCGTGGAATCGCTCCCACAGGCTTGTGTAATCGACGGGTATACCAATCGTTGTGCTACTTCTCACCCGACAGTGCCGAAATACGGAAGGACGCCTTACGGTGTGCGGACCTAACGAGGACTTAGGCCGCAGCACCATGGGTATGGAGGCGTTGTGGAGCAGTTCGTCTACGATTTCGAAGAAGGCAACCGCGACCTCAAGGACCTCCTCGGGGGCAAGGGCGCCAACCTGGCCGAGATGACCAACCTCGGCCTGCCGGTCCCACCCGGCTTCACGATCACCACCGACGCCTGCCGTGAGTTCCTGCGCACCGGCGAGGTGCCCGCCCGCGACGAGATCGAGCGGCACCTCGCGACCCTCGAAGGCAAGATGGGCCGGCGGCTCGGGGACGCCGAGGACCCGCTGCTCGTCTCGGTGCGGTCCGGGGCGAAGTTCTCCATGCCCGGCATGATGGAGACGGTCCTCAATGTCGGGCTCACCGACGCGAGCGTGGCCGGGCTGGCCGCGCAGGCGGGTGGGGACGAGCGGTTCGCCTGGGACTCGTACCGGCGGCTCATCCAGATGTTCGGCAAGACCGTCTGCGGCGTGCCGGGCGAGGAGTTCGACCACGCGCTCGACGACGCGAAGGTGCGCAGCGGCACCCGCGAGGACGTGGGTCTGAACGCGGACGCGCTCAAGGCGCTCGTCACGCAGTACAAGACCATCTTCAAGGACCACACGGGCCGCGACTTCCCGCAGGACCCGCGCGAGCAGCTCGACCTGGCGATCGGGGCCGTGTTCCGGTCGTGGAACGCCGACCGCGCGGTGCTGTACCGGCGGCAGGAGCGCATCCCCGCCGACCTCGGCACCGCGGTCAACGTGGTGGCGATGGTCTTCGGCAACCTCGGGCCCGACTCCGGTACCGGTGTGGCGTTCACCCGCGACCCCGCCACGGGCGAGCGCGGCGTGTACGGCGACTACCTGGCCAACGCCCAGGGCGAGGACGTCGTCGCGGGCATCCGCAACACGATGCCGCTGCAGCAGCTGGAGCAGCTCGACAAGCGCTCCTACGACGAGCTGATGGCCATCATGACCAAGCTCGAGGAGCACTACCGCGACCTGTGCGACATCGAGTTCACGATCGAGCGCGGCAAGCTGTGGATGCTGCAGACCCGGGTCGGCAAGCGGACCGCCGCCGCGGCGTTCGTCATCGCGACGCACCTCGTCGACGAGGGCATGATCGACCTCGACGAGGCCACCAAGCGGGTCAACGGCAACCAGCTGGCCCAGCTCATGTTCCCGACGTTCGACCTGACCGAGGAGCCCGAGCAGCTGACCCGCGGGGTCGGCGCGTCGCCGGGCGCCGCGTTCGGCAAGGCGGTCTTCGACGCGCAGCACGCGGTGGCCATGGCCAAGGAGGGCGAGCAGGTCATCCTGGTGCGCCGGGAGACCAACCCCGACGACCTGCCCGGCATGATCGCCGCCCAGGGCATCCTCACCAGCCGCGGCGGCAAGACGTCGCACGCGGCCGTGGTGGCCCGCGGCATGGGCAAGACCTGCGTCTGCGGCGCCGACGAGCTCGAGGTCAACGTCCACAAGGGACAGTTCAACGTGAACGGGCACGTGGTGTCCGAGGGCGACGTGATCTCGATCGACGGTACGACCGGGCGGGTCTACCTCGGCCAGGTGCCGGTCCAGCCCTCCCCGGTGGTGCAGTACTTCGAGGGCAACCTCGACCCGCAGGCCGACCCGCTGGTGAGCGCGGTGCACCGGATCCTGACCCACGCCGACGGGCGGCGCCGGCTGCGCGTGCGCACCAACGCCGACACGGGCGAGGACGCGGCCCGGGCCCGCCGGTTCGGCGCGCAGGGCATCGGGCTGTGCCGCACCGAGCACATGTTCCTCGGCGAGCGCCGCGCCCTGGTGGAGCGGCTCATCCTGGCCCGCACGCCGGAGCAGCGCGACGCCGCCCTGGCCGAGCTGCTGCCGCTGCAGCGGGCCGACTTCACCGACCTGTTCCGCGAGATGGCGGGCCTGCCGGTCACGGTACGGCTGATCGACCCGCCGCTGCACGAGTTCCTGCCGCCGCTGGAGGACCTCGCGGTGAAGGTCGCCGTCGCCGAGGAGCGCGGCGAGGACCCGGGCCACGACAAGGACCTCCTCGACGCCGTGCGTCGCATGCACGAGGAGAACCCGATGCTCGGCCTGCGCGGCGTGCGCCTCGGGCTGGTCATCCCCGGCCTGTTCGCGATGCAGGTGCGGGCGATCGTCGAGGCGGCGGCGCAGGTGCCGGACGCGCACCCGGAGATCATGGTTCCGCTCGTCGGCGCCGTGCAGGAGCTGGAGACGATCCGCGCCGAGGCCGAGAAGATCATCGGCGAGTTCGCGGTCGACGTGAAGATCGGCACGATGATCGAGGTGCCGCGGGCCGCCCTGACGGCCGGCGACATTGCGCAGGCCGCCGACTTCTTCTCGTTCGGCACGAACGACCTCACCCAGATGGGCTGGGGGTTCTCCCGCGACGACGTCGAGGGGGCCTTCTTCTGGCGGTACCTGGAGCTCGGCATCTTCGGCGTCTCGCCGTTCGAGTCGATCGACCGCGACGGGGTCGGCCGGCTGGTGCGCATCGCGGTCGACGAGGGCCGCGCCGCCCGGCCGGAGCTGCACTTCGGCGTCTGCGGCGAGCACGGCGGCGACCCCGAGTCGGTGCACTTCTTCCACGAGGTCGGCCTGGACTACGTGTCCTGCTCGCCGTTCCGGGTACCGGTCGCGCGCCTGGAGGCGGGCCGCGCCGCCATCGAGTCCACCGGGTCCGACTCCCGGTGAGCAGACGTCCACCGGGGCAACGGCGCCCCGGTGGGCACGAAGAGGCCGGGGCAACGACGCCCCGGCCTCTTTCGTCGGGTCATGGCGCCGTGCGGACACCTGCCTGATCGGTCGTCGGATTCTGCAATGTGACGTTTGACCTCCGCGGCCTCCGGAAAGACGGTATGGTGCGCCGCCCCAGGCCCGGCGGCGTGGCTGCACCAGGTGTCGACGCGGCGTATGGTGGGTCCCCACGCCGACCACGGAGGTGTGCATGGGGAGCCGGTGGTATGCCCTGATCGTCGATGCGATCGACCCGGAGCGCCTCGCTCGCTGGTGGGCCGAGGTGCTCGACCAGCAGGTCGAACGCGTCTCACCGGACGAGGTCGTGGTGGGGCCGGACCGCGACGGCCATCCCCGGCTGGTCTTCCTGCGTCACGCCGACGCGAAGCACGCGAAGAACCGGCTGCATCTCGACCTCCGGCCGGACGACCTCGACGGTGAGATCGAGCGCCTGGTCAACATGGGCGCCCGGCACGTCGACGTCGGCCAGCCGGACGAGGCCGCCTGGATCGTGCTGGCCGACCCCGAGGGCAACGAGTTCTGCGTGATCAGGCCGTCGCGATGAACTTCGCGAAGGTGTACCGCCTGAGCGTCGCGGCGGGCCTCGGCCTGCTGACGGTCGCCGCGGGCGCCTTCGCGCTGTACAGCGTCCGCCGGGTCCTCGTCCAGGTGGTCATCGCGCTGTTCGTGGCGGTGAGCCTCGACCCGGCGGTCCGCCTGCTGATCCGGCACGGGGTGCGGCGCTCGGTCGCGGTCGCGGCCATCCTGGTGGTCGCCGTCGGGCTCCTGGTCGCCTTCGTCTGGTCGCTGGTCCCGCCCCTCGTCGGGCAGGCCGGTGAGCTGCTGCAGAACATCCCGCAGTACCTCCAGGAGCTCCCCGAGCGCTCCCGCGCCTACCGCGAGGTCGCCGACCGCTACGGCCTCACCGCCCGGCTCACCGAGTTCGCGAAGACCGTGCCGGCGAAGGTCGGCGGCGGCGCCCTCGGCGTCATCACGGGCATCTTCAGCGCGCTCTTCAACGTGCTGCTCGTCGCCGTGCTCACCATCTACTTCATGGCCGACCTGCCCCGGCTGCGCCGCGGGCTGGTCCGGCTGGTGCCCCGGGCCCGCCGCCCGCGCGCCGCGCAGGCCGTGAACGTCGTCGTCGACAAGGTCGGCGGCTACATGATCGGCAACCTGATCATCTCGCTGTTCGCGGGCGTCACGTCGTTCGCCTGCCTGTTCGCCCTCGGCGTGCCCTACGCCCTGCCGCTCGCGGTGTTCGTCGCGGTCACCGACCTGATCCCGATGATCGGCGCCACCGTCGGCGCGGTGGGCTGCACGATCGTCGCGCTGGTCACCGGCGACCTGTGGCCGACGGCGGTGGTCGTCGTCGTGTTCTTCCTGGCCTACCAGCAGCTGGAGAACTACCTCATCGCGCCCCGCGTGCTGCGCAACACCGTCGACCTGTCGTCGGTCGCGGTGCTGCTCGCGGCGCTCGTGGGCGGCGCGATCCTGGGCGTGGTCGGCGCGCTCATGGCGATCCCGATCGTCGCGGCGGTCAAGGTGCTCATGACGCCGATGGTCGAGGCGCTGAACCAGCCGCCCGAGCCCGCCGAGCCGGCCGCGCCGCCGCCGGTGCCGATCCCGGCGCCGCGCGACGAGGACGGCCCCAAGCCGGCGCCGGGCGACAAGGACAGTCCTGACTGATCTGGTCGGGGCCTGTCGGCTCCGGACCGGCTCTAAGCTCGAACCGTGACGTCTGACGAACAGCGCTTTGTCGAAGAGCCGTTGAAGGACTTCACCACGACCACCGCCGACAACGGGCGGACCGCCTTCCAGCGCGACCGGGCCCGGGTGCTGCACTCGGCCGGGTTCCGGCGGCTGGCCACCAAGACCCAGGTGCACGGGGCCGGCGCCGACTCGTTCCTGCGCACCCGCCTCACCCACTCGCTGGAGGTCGCCCAGATCGGCCGGGAGATGGGCGCCCGGCTCG
>NZ_JBEXCY010000243.1:0-16235 GCF_040605515.1 Dactylosporangium sp. NPDC005572
CACGCCGCCGGCGTGCGCCGTCGAGGACCTGATGGTCCTGATGCACGGCCGCGTCCCGGCCGTGAAGGCGGCCAACATTCTGGCCGAACGCCTTCGTTGCAAGGCTTGACCTGAGGGCGGCGACTCGATGAACCGGTCTACAGCGGGGACGGCAAGAGTTCAGATTCCGGCAGATAGCGCCAAGCGCTACCTCAGTCGGGCCTCGGCTGCTCTAGGTGTTCGGCGGCGAGTGCTGGTGCGGTCCGCGGTGTCGTCGTGTCGCACGACGGGGCCCAGGTCTGTTCCGCGAGGGCGATCACCCTCGCCTCATCCGCTGTTGGCTCGGTAGGGACCAGAAGACGCCCAGCCGGCCCCACAGGCGGATGGTGGTGGCCGCGACCACGTCAGAGTCGAATTTGCGCCGTGACGGTCTGTGCTGCTATGTCCGGCTCGATGAATATGCAATCAGGCGCGGCCTAAAAGTTGAACCGTTCCAGAATGCGGCATATGTTGGGATTGTGGGGTTCGACGGTGAGGCTCAGCTGCGGGCCGTCGCGCTGCGGGTGACGCGGGTGCGGGTGGCCGTGCTCGCGGCCGTCCGGGAGCACCCGCACGTCAGCACCGGCCGGGTGATCTCGCTCGTGCGCGCCGATCATCCAACGGTCTCCCACCAGGCGGTCTACGATGTGCTGCGGGCGCTCACCGGCGCCGGGCTGGTGCGGCGCATCGAGCCTGCCGGGGCGGCCGCCCGTTACGAGTCCCGGGTCGGGGACAACCATCACCACGTCGTGTGCCGGTCCTGTGGCGCGATCGCGGACGTCGACTGCGCCGCCGGCCACGCCCCCTGCCTCACCGCCTCGGGCGGCCACGGGTTCGTGGTCGACGAGGCGGAAGTCGTGTATTGGGGCCGCTGCCCCGACTGCATCGATCGATCCGCCAATTCGGAAGGAAGCCGATGAGCGACACCCAAGACCGCTGTCCGGTCGCGCACGACTCCGTGACCGCCCACGGCAGCAACAGCGAGAACCCGGCGATCGACGCGCCGACCCCGAAGTCCGGCGGCCGTCCGCGCACCAACCGCGACTGGTGGCCCAACCAGCTCGACCTGTCGGTGCTGCGCGCCCACTCGTCGAAGAGCAACCCCCTGCGGCCGGGGTTCAGCTACGCCAAGGAGTTCGAGAAGCTCGACGTCGAGGCGCTCAAGCGGGACATCACCACGGTCCTCACCACCTCGCAGGACTGGTGGCCGGCCGACTTCGGCCACTACGGCGGGCTGATGATCCGGATGAGCTGGCACGCCGCGGGCACCTACCGCATCCACGACGGGCGCGGCGGCGCCGGCGACGGCGGGCAGCGCTTCGCCCCGCTGAACAGCTGGCCCGACAACGCCAACCTCGACAAGGCGCGCCGGCTGCTGTGGCCGGTGAAGCAGAAATACGGCCAGAAGATCTCGTGGGCCGACCTGCTCGTGCTCGCCGGGAACGTGGCCCTGGAGTCGATGGGCTTCAAGACCTTCGGCTTCGGGTTCGGCCGCGAGGACGTGTGGGAGCCGGAGGAGATCTTCTGGGGCCCGGAGGACGCCTGGCTGGGTGACGAGCGGTACGTCTCCGAGAAGGAGATGGTGGCCGGCGTCGGCGCCACCGAGATGGGCCTCATCTACGTCAACCCGGAGGGCCCCCACGGCAACGCGGACCCGGTCCAGGCCGCGCACTTCATCCGCGAGACCTTCGCCCGGATGGCGATGAACGACGAGGAGACCGTCGCCCTCATCGCCGGCGGGCACACCTTCGGCAAGACCCACGGCGCCGGCGTCGCCGACGACCACGTGGGCCCGGAGCCCGAGGCCGCCCCGCTGGAGTCGCAGGGTCTGGGCTGGCTGAGCAGCTACGGCAGCGGCGCGGGCGCCGACGCGATCACCAGCGGCCTCGAGGTGACCTGGACCGACCGGCCGACCCGGTGGAGCAACCGCTTCTTCGAGATCCTCTTCGGCCACGAGTGGGAGCGCACGACCAGCCCCGGCGGCGCCAAGCAGTGGGTCGCCAAGGACGCCGAGGCGATCATCCCGGACGCCTTCGACCCCGCGCGCAAGCACAAGCCGACGATGCTCACGACCGACCTGTCGCTGCGCGTCGACCCGGTGTACGAGCGGATCTCGCGCCGTTTCATGGCCGACCCCGAGGCGTTCGCCCTCGCCTTCGCCAAGGCGTGGTACAAGCTGCTGCACCGCGACATGGGTCCGGTCAGCCGCTTCCTCGGCCCGTGGGTGCCCGAGGCCCAGCTGTGGCAGGACCCGGTGCCGCCCGCCGGCCACCCGCTCGTCGGCGCCGCCGACGTCGCCGCGCTCAAGGCGAAGCTGCTGGAGTCTGGCCTGTCGACCGCCCAGCTGGTGTCGACCGCGTGGGCCTCGGCCGCGAGCTTCCGCTCCACGGACAAGCGCGGCGGGGCCAACGGCGCCCGGATCCGGCTCGAGCCGCAGCGCGGCTGGGCGGTCAACCAGCCGGAGCAGCTCGCGCCGGTGCTCGCCACCCTGGAGGGCATCCAGCGGGAGTTCAACGCGTCCGGCACCGCGCGGATCTCGCTCGCCGACCTCATCGTGCTCGCCGGCTCGGCGGCCGTGGAGCAGGCGGCCCGCGCCGCCGGCGTCACCGTGACCGTGCCGTTCCACCCGGGCCGCACCGACGCGACGCAGGAGCAGACCGACGTCGAGTCGTTCAGAGTCCTGGAGCCGCGCGCCGACGGGTTCCGCAACTACCTCGGCCCGGGTGAGAAACTGCAGCCCGAGGTACTGCTGGTGGACCGCGCCTACATGCTGAACCTCACGGTACCGGAGATGACGGTCCTCCTCGGCGGCCTGCGTGCGCTCGGCGCCAACGCGGGCGGCACCGCCCACGGCGTCCTGACCGACCGCCCGGGCGTGCTCACCAACGACTTCTTCGCCAACCTGCTCTCCCCGGGCACCCGCTGGAAGGCGTCGACGACGGACGAGCACGTGTACGAGATCCGCGACGTGGCGACTGGCGAGCCGAAGTGGACGGCCACGGCGGTCGACCTCATCTTCGGCTCCAACTCCCAGCTGCGGGCCCTGGCCGAGGTCTACGCGAGCGAGGACGCCCGCGAGCAGTTCGTGGAGGACTTCGTCGCGGCCTGGACCAAGGTGATGGACCTGGACCGCTTCGACCTGCGCTGACCCACCGCACCGGCGGGCGGGCCGGTCGATCCACCGCGGACCGACCCGCCCCGCCGGCGGGCCGCTACCGTGGCGCGATGGGAATGTACCCGCAGTACAAGGAGATACCCACCGACCTGCTCGCCCGGGTGCTCGAACGCCCCGACGACGCGGCGTGGGTCGACGGCCTGCTGTTCGAGGCCGGTGATCCGGACGCGGGTACCGCACCGGACTGGAGCGCGGCGGCGAGCCGCTCGGCCCTGGCCGACGAGGAGCTTCACGCCCGCTTCACCTGGCCCCGCCTGGCCTTCTCCGCCGAGCAGCGGCGCTCGCTCGGCGGCCTCGACCTCGGCAAGTACCCGGACCCGGACTGGTTCGGCCACCTGCTCGCCGCGGCCGGCACCCCGGAGCGGTTCGACCTGACGGGCGTGCTCAGCGACGACTGGGACGAACGGCGCGCGGCCTGGGAGACGATCGTGGAGGTGCCGTTCGAGGCCGCGCACCACAGCGCCTACCGCCGGGGCGACGTCGAGTACGGCTTCCACACCGACGTGCCCTGCTACGGCATCAGCGGCTACCGCACGGCCGAGGACCTGACCGTCGTGTGGGCCACGATCGAACGCGTCCTCGCCGCCCACCCCGAGCACGCCGGCCGCATCGTCGAGCAGTTCGAGGCGGACGTCAGGTACTACCACGGCTGCGTCGCCCGGGGCAGCGCCGACCTGAGCGTGTGCTGGTAGCCCGACGCCGCGCGGGTGTCGACGGCCCCGGCCGTGGGCAGGTTGCCGCGGGCGCCGAAGGCCTCCGTCGCCAGGGCACCGGCCGCGGCGGCCCAGCGTACGGCGTCCGGGAGCGGGCGTCCGGCGGCGAGGGCGACGGCCAATGCGGCCGTGAAGGTGTCGCCCGCGCCGGTCGTGTCCACGACCCGCGCCGGGGCGGGCGGCACCGCAACCGGCGGGTGGCCGCGGGTGTGCAGCTCGCAGCCGGCACCGCCGCGCGTGACGACGACCGCGCCCGCGCCCGCGGCCAGGAGGGCCGCGGCGCCGCCGAGGGTGGTCAGTTCGCCCTCGTTCGGGGTGACGACGGTACAGCGGGAGACCAGCGACGCCGGCAGTGGCCGGGCCGGGGCCGGGTTCAGGATCATCGGCCGGCCCCGGCGGTGCGCCGCCGCGGCGGCCGCCTCGATCGCGGGCAGCGGGACCTCCAGGGAGGCGACGACCGCGGCCGGGCCGGCGACCGCGTCCAGCGCGGCGGACACCCACGCCGGGGTCAGTGTGGTGTTCGCGCCGGCGACGACGGCGATCGAGTTCTCGCCACCGTCGTCGACCAGGATGAGGGCCACGCCGGTGGGGCCGGGCACGGTCGCCAGGCCGCCGAGGTGGATGCCGCGGGCGGCGAGGTCGGCGCGGGCGGCCCGGCCGCGGTCGTCGTCGCCGACGGCGCCGACCAGGTGGGTGGTGGCGCCCAGCGCGGCGGCAGCGCAGGCCTGGTTGCCGCCCTTGCCGCCGTGGGTCTCGGCGAAGCGCTCCATCACCACCGTCTCGCCGGGGCGGGGCATCCGGCCGCCCGCGGCGACCAGGTCGATGTTGACCGAGCCGACCACCACCACCGTGCTCATGCGTCCTCCGCTTCGCTCCGGCCGCACGAGCTCCACACCGAGCCCATGATGAGCGGCCTCCGCCGCTGCGCTCCGGAACCGCTCATGCGCTCATTCCCGTGTTGGCCAGGCCCTCGGTGAAGCGGCGCTGGAGGGTCACGAAGAGCACGAGCATCGGCAGCAGCATGATCAGGCCGGCGGCGGCGTTGAGCACGCCGTTCTGCACGTAGCTCTGCTGGAACGCGAAGAACGTCGTGGAGACCGGCATCGCCGCGTCGGACTGCAGGAACGTGACCGCGAACAGGAACTCGTTGTAGGTCGACAGGGCGGTGACGAGGGCGACGGTCAGCACGCCGGGCAGCGCGTTGGGCAGCACCACCCGCGCCGCGATGCGCAGCTCGCCCGCGCCGTCCATCCGGGCCGCCTCCTCCAGCTCCCGCGGCAGCGTGAGCAGGAACGCCCGCAGCAGCAGCGTCGCGAACGGCGAGAACACGGCCACATAGATGATGACGAGGCCGAGGTGCGTGTCGTACAGCCCGGCGCGGGTCCAGATGTAGAACAGCGGCACCAGGAACATCTGCATCGGCAGCGAGCTGCTGATGAGCAGGTAGCTGAGCACCACGCCGCCGCCGCGCAGCTGGAGGCGGGCCATCGCGTAGGCCGCCAGCCCGGCGACCACCACCGTGCCGAGCACCGTGCCGGAGACCAGGATCAGGCTGTTGAGCAGGCCGCGGCCCATCGCCGCCTGGGTCCAGGCGTCCGCGAAGTTCGACCACAACAGCTGCGAAGGCGGGCCGAGCGGGTCCTCGGCCAGCTCGGCCTGGGTCTTGAACGCCGCGAAGACGAACACGATGACCGGGCCGATCGCGAAGGCGAGCAGCAGCCCGAGGACCAGCCACCCGATCGTGAGCCGGGATCTCACGCCTCCCACCTCCGGAGCTTGCGCAGGATCTGGTACCCGACGACGACCACCGCGCTGAACAGCGCCATGACGACGCCGATCGCGGAGGCGTAGCCGGCCTCGAGGTTGCTGAACGCGTTGCGGTACAGCAGGGTGCTGAGCAGGTCGGTGGCGCCGGCCGGGCCGCCCTGGGTGAGGATGTAGACGAAGTCGAAGGCCAGGAACGACCAGATGACCGTCTGCACCACCAGGAAGACCATCGTCGGGCGGATGCTCGGCAGCGTGATCGACACGAACTGCCGCCACGGGCTCGCGCCGTCGAGGGCCGACGCCTCGTAGAGCGCCGGCGGGACCGACTGCATCGCGGCGAGGAACACGACGACCAGGAAGCCCCAGAACGCCCAGGTGTTGACGACCGCGACCGAGCCGAGGGCGAGGTCGGGGTCGCCGAGGAAGTTCAGGCCGAGCAGGCTGCCGAGGCCGGCGTCCGGCGACAGCAGGTTCTTCCAGATCGCCGCGCTGACGACGCTCGCCACCGTGTAGGGGATGAAGTACGCGAGCCGGAACAGCACCTGGAACCGGCGCACCCGGGCCAGCAGGTAGGCGCCCAGCAGGCCGAGCGCCATCGGCATGAGCAGGCTGACGACCGTCCACACGAGGTTGTGCCACAGCGCCGAGCGGAACTCGGGGTCGCCGGCCATCCGGGTGTAGTTGTCCAGGCCGATCCAGTTCGCGCCGCCGATGCCGGACCAGTCGGTGAAGGAGTACCACACCGCCTCGGTCGCCGGCACGAGGATCACCGTGGCGTTGACGGCGACGAGTGGGAGCATGAAGAGCCACGCGATGAGCGCGGCCCGGCGCCGACGGATCACTGCGGCAGCGGCGGGACGGCGCCGGCCGTGAGCTCGCTGGTGAAGAGGCTGTCGATCTCCTTGCAGTAGTCCTGCGGGCTGAGCGCGCCGGTGATCACCTTCTCCCAGCTCTGGATGATGTACGTGTCGGTCTTCGGCGGGAAGAACGTCCACGTCGTGTAGCCCACGTCGGTGGCGGCGGCGATCGCGGCGAACAGGGTGGAGGTGCGCTTGTCCATATCGGCCGGGAAGTCGGCCTGGGAGATCTTGATCGGGGCGAGCCCGAGACCGGCCGCGGACAGCCCGGCGGCCTGCCGCTTCGGGTCGGACAGCAGGAAGTCCACCAGCGCGGCGGCCTCGTCGAGGTGCTTCGAGCGGGCGTTGACGGAGAAGGTACCGCCCAGCGACAGCTCCCAGATCTCCTGCGGGACGCCGTCGCGCAGCGAGGGGATCGCGCCCCACGCCCACTCGGAGCTGTTGCCCGCCTCCTTGCCGAAGAACGGCGTGATCTCGCCGAGCCCCCAGGTGCCGGTGAAGTTGAACAGCGCCTTGCCGGCGGCCAGCTGCTGGTACTGCGAGCTGAAGGTGTTGGTGAAGTAGCGGTCCACGCCGCCGCCGTACCAGCCCTTCGTGAAGTACCCCTTGAGCTGGGTGACGGCGTCGACGAACACGGCGTCGGTGAACTTCGCCTTCCCGGTGAGCGCCTGGCGCATCGCCTCGGGTCCGGCCGCGTGGTTGAGGATGATCGAGACGTGCCACTCGTTGGCGCCCTGGTAGTCGGCGTTGCCGGCGGCGACCGGCAGGATGCTCTTCCCGGCGGCCTCGGCGCACAGGGCCTCGAACTCGGCCCGGGTCTTCGGGTAGGTCCAGCCGTGCTGGGCCAGGGTCGCGGGGTTGTAGAAGCACAGCAGCGACTCGTAGTTGGACGGCAGCGCGTACAGCTTGCCGGAGATCACGCCGGTCTTGAGCGCCCACGGCAGGACGCGGTCGTTCCAGCCGAGCTTCGCCGCGAAGTCGTCGAGCGGGGCGAGGTAGCCGGCGTCGGCGTAGGCCCGCACCTGGGCCGGGCCGGAGGCGAGCACGATGTCCGGGCCGGCACCGGCCGCGAGGGCGGTCTGCACGAGCCGGTCCATCGTGTCGAACTGCTTGACCGACAGCGTCACCGGGGCCTTCGGCCGGGTCGCGTTGAACGCGTCGACGATGTTGGCCCGGAACCAGTTCTCGGCGTCCTTGGAGGCGAAGCCGGACCAGTACTCGAGGTTGCCGCTCGAGGTGCCCGACGGGCCGTTGCCGCCGGCCGCGCAGGCGGCCAGGAACGCGGCCATGGCGCCGCCGGCGCCGAGCCGCAGGACCCGGCGGCGGGACAGGCCGTGGTGGTCGATGGTCATGAAGAGCTCCTCTGGGCGGGGAGGGTGATGGCGGGTGCCGAGTCGCGGACCTTGAACGCGCCCGGGACGACGATCTCCCGGGCCGGTCCGTCGAGTTCCCCCGTGATGCGCTGGAGCAGGAGCCGACCGCAGACGGTCCCCTTCTCGTAGGCGCGGTTGTCGACCGTGGTGAGCGCCGGGCGGACGAGTTCGGCGGCGTCGATGTCGTCGAAGCCGACGACGGCCACGTCGCCGGGCACCTCACGGCCGGCCCGGTGCAGGGCGTCGAGGACACCGATCGCGCTGAGGTCGTTGGCGCAGACCACGGCGTCGATGTCGAGGCCGCCGGCGAGGGCGGCCGCCATCTCGGCGCGCGCGCCGAGGCGGGTGTAGTCGGACTCGAGGACCAGCCGCGGGTCGAGAGTCAGGCCGGCGCCGAGCAGCGCGTCCTCGTAGCCGAGGCGGCGCAGGTCGGACGGGCCGACGCCGGGGCCGGCGCCGACGAACGCGATCCGGCGGCGCCCGGAGCGCAGCAGGTGGCGGGTCGCCTCGGCGACGCTGACCCGGTCGTCGCCGACGACCCGGTCGCCGAGCTGCGGCGCGGGCATCGGGCCGAGCAGCACGACCGGGGTGTCCGGGTCGAGCAGCTCGGCGAGGGTGTCCGGCGGGGTGCGGAACAGGTCGATGATCAGCCCGTCGACGCTGCGCGCGAGCATGTCGCGCAGGAACGCCGCCTCGCGGGCCGCGTCGCCGTCGGTGCTGCACACCACGACCTGGTAGCCGGCCTCGCTGATGGCATCCTGCACGCCGCGCGCGACGACGGGGTAGAACGGGTTGGTGATGTCGGGGATGACCAGCGCGACGGTCTGGGTCCGCTGGGTGCGCAGGCCCTGCGCGAGCATGTTGGCGCGGTAGCCGAGGCGCTGCACCGCGGCGTCCACCTTCGCCTTGACGTCCTCCGAGACGGGGCGCCGGCCGCTGAGCGCGTGGGACACGGTCGTCGGGCTGACGCCGGCGGCCTTCGCGACATCGGCGATCCGCGGTCGGGGCATGCTCGCTCCTCGGGGATTGCAAAACGATTTGCACGGTACCGCGGATCGATCCGCGGTCAGGGCAGTGTGAATCGCCGGTTGTGTGCGTGTCAACGCCGGATTGCTCGGACGTTCGGCCGAGGTTTCCTGCCCGCCCGGGGCGGTTGGACGCAAATCCATTTGCGCCTACTGTGACCGGCATGAACGACGTGTTGCGCGACCGCATCCGCGGCGCGGTGCTCGGGCAGGCCATCGGCGACGCCCTCGGCGCGCCGACCGAGGGCATGACCCGCGCCGCCATCCGGGCCGCCCACGGACGCGTCACCGGCTTCCTGTCCGACGACCCGGCCGGCACCGACGACACCGAGTACGCGGCGCTCACCGCGCGGATCCTGCTCACGCACGGCCCGGGGCTGACCCCCGAGGACGTGTCGGCCGCGTGGGAGCGGACGCTGACCGGCCAGGAGGGCGGGTTCGCCGGCGGCGGCTTCTCCGAGATGGAGGCCATCCACAACCTCGCCCGCGGGCTGCGCGCCCCGGCGACCGGCACCGACAACCACGAGCAGTGGAGCGACGGCTCGGCGATGCGGGTCGCGCCGATCGGGGCGTACTGCGCCGGCGACCCGGCCGAGGCGGCCCGCCTCGCCGGGATCGACGCCCAGGTCAGCCACGCCCGCGACGGCATCTGGTGCGGGCAGGCGGTGGCCGCGGCGGTCGCCGCCGCCACCGTGACCGACGACTGGCGGGCCGTCGTCGACGCCGGCCTGGCCGCGCTGCCCGCCGACTCCTGGTCGGCCCGCCTCGCCGCCCGCGCGGTGGCCGTCGCGACCGGGCCGGGCGACGCCGAGGCGCGCTACGACGAGCTGGAGCGGCGGATACCGATCCTGCACTACCCGTGGGCCGACGTCGCGCCCGAGGCGACGGCCCTCGCGTTCGGGGTCTTCGCCGTCGTCGAGGGCGACTACGTCGAGGCCGTGCTCGGCGGGGTCAACATCGGCCGCGACGCCGACACGATCGCCGCCATGGCCGGGGCGATGGCCGGCGCGCTGCGCGGCGCCGGTGCCATCCCGGCCGCCTGGTCGAGCCGCATCACCGAGCTGCGCGGCAGCTGCATCCGGGCGACCGCGGGCGTGCGCCTGACCGAACTGGCCGACGAGATCGCCGACGCGGTCGCCCACCGAGAGGAGCAACAGGCGTGACGCTGCTGGACCGGGCCGAGGGAGCCCTGCTCGGGCTGGCCGCCGCCGACGCGGCGAGCTTCCCCGCCCTCTACCACCGGGAGCTGGCCTTCCCGCGGCGCCGCCGGCTGCTGTGGACGCAGGCCCTCGACGGCGACGCGCAGCGGGTCAACAAGTTCCCGCTGCCGTTCAGCCTGAGCGGCGACCCCGCGGCGATGGCGTTCGGCCCCACCGACGACGCCGAGCAGGCCGCGCTGGCCGCCCGGGTGCTGCTGACCGGCGGTGACCCGTTCGACGCCTGGTGGGCGATCGTCGAACCGCAGCGGGAGGCGTTCTGGGGGTCGGTCGCCGACATCTCGGCCGTCGCGAACGCCGCCGAGGGGCTGCGGCCGCCGCACACCGGCAACGACAACCCGCACCACTACGACGACTCCTCGGTCGTCCGCGCGGTGCCGGCCGGCATCCGCCACGCCGGCGACCCGGACCGGGCCGCGGAGGTGGCCCGCGAGTTGGCGCTCATCACCAACGCCGACGTCGGCGTCGACGGCGCGGCCGCCTTCGCGGCGGCGGTCGCCGTGCTCGTCGGCGGCGGCCCGGCCACGGCCGCGGTCGACGCCGCCCGGGTCCACGTCCGCGCCGACTCCTGGCTCGGCCGCAAGCTCGCCGTGGCCGAGCGGGTGCTCGACGGGGCCGGCGGCCTGTTCGCCGCGGTGCCGGGCTGGACGGACGAGGTCGGCAACGCCGAGTACAACTTCGGCAACGCCGTCGCCGAGACCCTGCCGCTCGCCCTGCTCATCGCCCGGGACAGCCGCAGCTTCGCCGAGGGGCTCGGGGTGGCCGCGCTCGTGCCGAAGCAGGCCGACACGATGCCGGCGATGGTCGGCGCGCTGCTCGGCGCGGCGCACGGGGCGGCCGCGCTGCCGGCGAGCTGGACCCGGCCGGTCGAGGAGCTGCGCGGGATCTGCGTGCCGTCGACCCGCGGCGTCCGGCTGCGCGAGCTCGCCGCCGCGCTCCTCACTCCCGCTGAGGGGGCCTCCGGTGCCGCATGACCCGATCGACCCCGACGACCTGCTGACCCACCAGCTCGCCGCCCTGCGCGAGACCGGGGTGACGGTCCCTGCGGTGCCGGCCCGCGCGCGGCTGGCGGCGCTGGAAGAACTGGTTGTCGACGGTACCGCCGCAGAACCCTCCACATTGGACGGCATCACGGCCGCCACGGGCACCGTCGCCGACCTGCCTGTCGACCCCTCGACCGTCGCCGACCGGATCCACGCCGGCTGGCTGGGCCGGTGCGCGGGCAACGGGCTGGGCAAGCCGTTCGAGTCGGCGCTGTGGACGCCGGCGCTGATCCGTGACTACCTCGAGACGGCCGGCGCGTGGCCGCTGACCGACTACGCCCCGGTGCTCGACCCGATGCCGGAGCACTTCGTCCTGCGGCAGGACTGCTACCGGACCACGACCCGCGGCAACGTCGACGGCGTCACCCGGGACGACGACCTCGACTACACCCTGCTCAACCTGCTGCTGCTCGAACGACACGGCCGAGGGTTCACCACCGCGCAGGTCGGCGCGCTCTGGCTGGAGCTGCTGCCGTTCGGCAAGACGTTCACGGCCGAGGCGGCGGCGTACCGCAACCTGACCAACGCGGTGCCGGTCCCGCAGACCGCGACGGTGCTGAACCCGTACCGCGAGTGGGTCGGCGCGCTGATCCGCGCCGACGTCTTCGGCCTGGTCAGCCCGGGCCGCCCGGCCGAGGCGGCCCGGCTCGCGTTCGCCGACGCCCGCCTGTCCCACGTCCGCAACGGCATCTACGGCGCGATGTGGGCGGCCGCCGCGGTCGCCGCGGCGTTCGGCGCGTCCGGCCCCCGTGAGGTCGTCACCCGCGCGCTCGGCGTGGTCCCGCCGGCGTCGCGCCTGCACGCGGCGCTCACGCATGTGCTGGACCTGCACGCCGCGGGCGCCGGCTGGGACACGGCGGTCGACTGGATCCACGGCCTCGACTACTACTACGTCCACACGATCAACAACGCCGCCATCGTCGCCGCCGCCCTGCTGTGGTCGGACGGCGTCTTCACCGACGCGATCGGCCTGGCGGTGAGCGCCGCCTACGACACCGACTCCAACGGCGCGACGACCGGCGCCGTCGCCGGCGTCCTGGCCGGCACGGCCGGCATCCCGGCACACTGGACCGGGCCGCTGCACGACCGCCTGACGAGCGCCCTGAGCGGCCACGCCACGGAGTCAATCACCGACCTGGCCGCCCGCACCCACCGCCTGGCGGTGCAGGAGGAGCTCGCCGGTGCGACGGTGGTCGTCATGGAGGAGTGACCGGATCGGTCTCACGGTCCGTCAGGCGGGCCATCAGCAGGGCGCCGGTGGTCTCCAGGTGGGTGCGCATGGCCCGCTCGGCGGCCGCGCCGTCGCGGGCCAGGACGGCCTTCACCACCGGCTCGTGCTCGGCGTGGATCTGGGCCAGGGTGCGCCCGCCGGCCGTCGTCGGCGGGCCGAGCAGCGCCGTCGTCGAGCGGAGCTGGGCCACGATCGTCGCCGCCCGCGCGTTGCCGGCCGTGCGCAGCAGCAGGTCGTGCAGCGCGCGGTCGGCCGGCCAGAAGGCCGCCTCGTCGCCCCGTCCGGCCGCGGCCGCCATGGCGTCGAGGGCCGCCCGGATCGCGGCGTGCTCCTCGTCCGTGCCGCCGCGCGCCGCCTTGCGGGCCGCCGGTGGCTCGAGGGCGAGGCGGATCTCGACGATCTCCTCGATGTCGTGCGCGCGCGGCGGCAGGACGGTGAAGCCGCGGTTGCGCCGGATCGCCACCAGGCCCGCCTCGGCCAGCCGCAGCAGGCCATCCCGGACCGGGCTGCGGGAGACCCCGAGCAGCTCCGCGAGCTGGTAGACGGAGTAGGTCCGGTCGGGCACGAGCTCGCCGGACGCTACGCCGTCGCGCACCGCCTGGGCGACGGCGTCGGCGAGCGAGGGAGCCCCGGTCGGGAGGCGCAGCGACGGCACGAGTAACATGTTACTCATGAACGACGTGGTGGCGGCGCTGGAGGCGGCCGGGCTCGAGGTCCGCGCCGACGCCGGCACGCGCGGCATGTATGCCTCGGACGCCTCGCTGTACCGGATCCTGCCCATCGCGGTCGTCCGGCCGCGGCACGCCGACGAGGTGGCCGCGGCGCTCGCCGTCGCCCGGGAGACCGGGGTGCCGCTGACGTCCCGCGGCGCCGGCACCTCCGTGGCCGGCAACGCGGTCGGGCGGGGCATCGTGCTGGACTTCTCCCGCCACCTCAACCGGGTCCTCGCCGTCGACCCCGAGGCCCGCACCGCCGTCGTCGAGCCCGGCACCGTCCACGCCGTGCTGCAGAAGGCCGCCACACCGCACGGCGTGCGCTTCGGGCCGGACCCGTCGACCCACCCGCGCTGCACGATCGGCGGGATGATCGGCAACAACGCCTGCGGCTCGCGCTCCCTGGCCTACGGCCGGACGTCCGACAACGTGGCCGGGCTGGAGCTGCTGACCGCGGCGGGGGAGCGGCTCGTCACCGGCTACGACGAGGCCGGCAAGCCGTTCGCCCGCGGCGCCGGGCCGGTCGTGGCGGCCGCCCGGGCGGTGCTGCAGCGCCACCTGGCCACCGCCCGCACCGAGTTCGACCGGTTCGGCCGCCAGGTCTCCGGCTACGCCGCGCACCACCTGCTGCCCGAGCGCTTCGACCTCACCCAGGCCCTCGTCGGCTCCGAGGGCACCCTGGCCGTCATCACGCAGGCGACCGTGAAGCTGGTCGTCGACGCCCCCGTGCGGGTCGTCGTCGTGCTCGGCTTCCCCGACATCGTGGCCGCCGGCGAGGCCGCTCCGGCCGTGGTCGCGCACGGCCCGACGTCCTGCGAGGGGCTCGACTCGCGGCTGCTCGACGTGCTGCGGGCGCGGCGCGGCCCCGGCGCCGTCCCGGCCCTGCCGCGCGGCGGCGCCTGGCTCTTCGTCGAGCTGGCCGGCGACGACGCCGGCGAGGTCGAGTCGCGGGCCCGGCGGCTGGCCGGCGACGGCATCGGCGCCGACGCGCTCGTCGTCACCGACCCGGCGGTGCAGGCCCGGCTGTGGCGGATCCGCGAGGACGGCGCCGGCCTGGCCGGGCGCGCCCCGTCCGACCGTCCGGCCTGGCCCGGATGGGAGGACGCGGCGGTACCGCCCGGGCAGCTCGGCGCCTACCTGGCCCGCTTCGACGAGCTCGTCGCCACCTACAAGCTGACGTCCGCCCCCTTCGGGCACTTCGGCGACGGCTGCATGCACGTCCGCCTCGACTTCCCGCTCGACGCGCCGGACGGCACCAAGGTGCTGCGCGACTTCCTCACCGACGCCGCCCGGCTGGTCGGCGAGTTCGGCGGCTCGCTGTCGGGCGAGCACGGCGACGGCCGGGCCCGCTCCGAGCTGCTGCCGCACATGTACTCGGCCGACGCGATCGCCCTCTTCGGCGGGATCAAGCGCGCCTTCGACCCGGGCAACGTGCTCAACCCCGGCGTGCTCGTCGACCCCGACCCGGTCGACGCCGACGTGCGGCCCGCCGGCCGTTTCCCGCTCGAGGCACTCGCCCTGGCCTACCCGCACGACGGCGGCGACCTCGCCCAGGCCGTGCACCGCTGCACCGGCGTCGGTAAGTGCCGCGCCGACAACTCCGCGGCCGGCGACGTCATGTGCCCGTCGTACCTGGCGACCCGCGAGGAGAAGGACTCCACCCGCGGCCGGGCCCGGGTGCTGCAGGAGGTCGTGCGCGGCGAGCTCGCCTGGTCCGACCCGTCCGTGCACGACTCGCTCGACCTGTGCCTGTCGTGCAAGGGCTGCGCCTCCGACTGCCCGACCGGCATCGACATGGCCACCTACAAGTCCGAGGTGCTCCATCAGACGTACCGGGACCGCCGCCGCCCCCGCTCGCACTACACCCTCGGCCGGCTGCCCAGGTGGGCCCGCCTGGCCGGGCGGATGCCGCGGCTGGCGAACCTCGGCGTCCGGCTGCCGGTGCTCGGCCCCTTCCTCCTGTGGCTGGCCGGCGTCGACCGGCGCCGCTCCGTCCCGGCGTTCGCCCGCCGGCCGTTCCGGCGCACCTTCCGCCCGGCGACCGGTGGCGGGACGCCGGTGGTGCTCTTCGCCGACTCGTTCTCCGACGCCTTCTCGCCGGAGGTCGCCGAGGCCACGGTCCGGGTGCTGCGCGCCGCCGGCTACGAGCCGCGGCTGCCGTCCGGGTCGGTGTGCTGCGGCCTGACCTGGATCACCACCGGGCAGCTGGACGCGGCGAAGCAGATCCTCGCCCGCACCGTCGCGGCGCTCGCGCCGGACGCCCGCGCGGGCGTCCCGATCGTCGGCATCGAGCCGTCCTGCACCGCCGTGCTGCGCTCCGACATCCACGAGCTGCTGCCCGGCGACGAGGATGCGGCCGCGGTCGCCGGTGCCGTGCGCACCCTCGCCGAGCTGCTGGCGCAGACCCCCGGCTGGACCCCGCCCGACCTGTCCGGCACCGAGATCGTCGCCCAGCCGCACTGCCACCACCACGCCGTGCTCGGCTGGACGGCCGACGCCGACCTGCTCCAGGCCGGCGGCGCGAAGGTCCGCCGGCTGGCCGGCTGCTGCGGCCTGGCCGGCAACTTCGGCGTCGAGATCGGCCACTACGAGGTCTCCGTGGCCGTGGCCGGGCAGCAGCTGCTGCCGGCCCTCGACGCCGCCCCCGACGCGGTCGTGCTCGCCGACGGGTTCTCCTGCCGCACCCAGGTCGCCGACCTGCGCCACCGGCCCGCCGTCCACCTCGCCCAGCTGCTC
This sequence comes from Dactylosporangium sp. NPDC005572, assembly GCF_040605515.1. Classification (NCBI taxonomy): domain Bacteria; kingdom Bacillati; phylum Actinomycetota; class Actinomycetes; order Micromonosporales; family Micromonosporaceae; genus Dactylosporangium; species Dactylosporangium sp. NPDC005572. The sequence continues at coordinate 15,869 of NZ_JBEXCY010000243.1, forward strand.
GACCGGGGTTTGCCCGGCGACTGACGGGGCAGGGGCTGCGGGAGCGGTTGGAGGTTCCACATGACCATCAGCGGCATCATCTCGGCGCTCATCGTGGGCGCGATCGTCGGTGTGCTCGGCCGGCTGGCAGTACCCGGCAAACAGGCGATCCCGATCTGGCTGACCGTCGCCATCGGGATCGTCGCGGCACTGATCGGCACCGCCATCGCCCGGGCGTTCGGCTGGGCGAACACCCCCGGCATCGACTGGCTCGAGCTCATCACGCAGGTCGTTCTCGCGGCCGTCGGGGTGTGGGCGGTCGCGGGGTTCTGGTGTCAATTCATGTCCGTAGTCCCGTACGAGAGCTCCGAACATCGTGTTGTCTGGA
>NZ_JBEXCY010000244.1:0-16025 GCF_040605515.1 Dactylosporangium sp. NPDC005572
CAGAGCCGGCGGCGGCCGCAGAGCCGGCGGCGGCCGCAGAGCCGGCGGCGGCCGCAGAGCCGGCGGCGGCCGCGGAGTCGGCAGAAGCGGGCTCCACCCTAGAACTGGATCACCGGGCGTACCTCGACGGCGCCGTTGCGGGCCGAGGGCATCCGCGCCGCCACCGCGACCGCCTCGTCCAGGTCGGCACACTCCAGCAGGTAGAAGCCGGTCAGCGCCTCCTTGGTCTCCGCGTACGGGCCGTCGCTCGTGAGCACCTCGCCGCCGCTCACCCGGACCGTGGTAGCGGTGGCCGTCGGGTAGAGGGCGTGGCCGCCCCGGATCACGGCCGCGGCGGCGCGGCCGAACTCGCGGTACTCCCGCATCTCCTCGGCCTGCTCGGGCTCGGTCCAGTCGACATCGGCGGTGTAGGTGAGCGCGACGTACATGGGCATGAGGTGGCTCCTCCCAAGGACGGGGAACAATCATTCACCCTAGGGACGAACGGGCGCGGCCGACGATGGACACTCGCGGAGCGCGATCTCCTCCATCGCCCACAGGAGCCGCTCGGAGTCGGCCGGCGCAACCCAGCGCGTGTCGGTGTGCACGGTGAGCCGCAGGCCGTCGGAGGCGGACTCGACGTCGAGGATCAGCGGCTCCAGCCCCGGATGGTCCTGCCGCGTGATCCACGTGAACGACGACGGCGGCAGGCTGGCGAGCGACGGCGGCCGGTCGGCGAGCGGCGGCATGCGGCGGTCGTTCAGGAAACAGCCGATCCGGCCCGGTTCGAGACCGAGCCCGTCCATGAGCGCCCACAGGTCCCGCTGGTCGAAGTAGGCGTACTTGAACGCGGCCAGCGACGCCCGCCGCGACCGGTCCACGACCTCCGCGAACGGCCCGGCGGTGTCGATCAGGCACAGGCCGGCCTGCGTCGCCGTGCAGACGACGCCACCCAGACCGGCCCGGAAGCGGTTGCTCACCACCGGCCGCACCACGACCGGCGCGATCCCGGATGTCTGCGCGACGGCCGCGGCGAACACCGCGAGCAGCGTCGCCGCCGGGTCCGCGTCCAGTTGGGCGGTGAGCACCCGCAGCGCCCGATCCAGAGCCACCGATTCCAGGACGCCGCGCCAGTACCGCGGTCGCGACGATTCCAAAGGCACCGGAAACCGCACGGGAGGCATCGCCCGCAGGATCGTCCCGAAGTGCCGCTGGGCGGCCGCGTTCTGCCGCCGCCCGGCCGGCGACTCCTGCCAGCGGGCCTGCGCGAGCGGCGTGAGCCCCTCGACGGGCGTGGACGGCCGCTCCCGCACCTCGCGGAGCATGATCTGCGCCCCGGCCCCGTCGGTCGCGAAGTGCGACAGCACCGCCACGAGGTGCGTCGGCACGCCGCCGGTCCGGACGACGGCGGCCCGGATCGGCCACTCGGCGGCGAAGTCGAGGGAGCGGTTTCGAAACTCGTCGACGACGGAGAGCGGCGACACGTCGTCATACACCGGGACCGTCAGCGAGCCGGCGCCGAAGACCTCCTGCGCCGGCGTCGAACCGTCCGAGGACAGCTGGAGCCGGGTCCGCAGCGTCACGTGCCGGCACAGGTGCCAGCGCAGTTCGTCGAGCACGTCGTCAAGCGTCGTGCCCGGCTCCAGCTCGACGGCGCCACCGAGCGGCATCCAGTGGCCGAGCGTGCGGATCGCGTTCCAGCTCTCGATCTGGCCCCACGAGAGCGGGCCGACACCGGCGCCGTCCCCCTCGAACGGGACCTCCAGACGCTCGACGATGGCGGCCTCCTCGCGTCGGGTGGGCAGCCGCATACTAACCGTGCAGGCGGGCCCCTTTCAGGATCCGGTCCACCGCGTTTTTCGGCCCGTGCACGGCGAGCCCGACGAGGCGCAGCTCAGCCCGTGGCACCGCCCGCACCGCGGCGCGGTTGTCGTCGTCGTTGCCGGTCTTGAACAGCTCCTCCGTGAAAACTGCACACGCGACGCCCCGCTCGACGGCCCGCGCGTGTGCCGCGACCAGCACCGGCGAGGCGCCCTCGAAGATCATCACCGGCTGGCCGAACATCGGCAGGTACGGCGTCCCGTCCGCGTCCGAGTAGTCCGAGCCGAGCAGCGAGGGCTGGGTGCCCGCGATACCGCTGACGACGAACGCGGTCACGTTGAGCCGCTGCCAGACCGCCAGGTCGTCGCGGAGCAGCACGGCAATCTTGGTGGGGAAGGACGTCATGTGCACCACGATGGCCCCTCGCGAGCAGGCCCGTCTTGTACGTTGTGCACATGACCACCGAGCTGGTCACGGCCTGGCGCCCGACGGTCCCCGGCGTCACCGAGGTGTTCCACGCGCACTTCGTCGACCACGCGTACCCGCTGCACGTCCACGACGCCTGGACCCTGCTCATCGTCGACGACGGCGCGATCCGCTTCGACCTCGACCGCCACCCGCGGGGCGCTGCCGGCGCGACCTACGTCTCCATCCTGCCGCCGAACGTGCCGCACGACGGCCGCGCCGCGACCGACCACGGGTTCCGCAAGCGGGTCGTGTACCTCGAGCCGGACGTCCTCGACACCCGCCTCGCCGGGGCGGCGGTGGACCACCCCGGCTTCGACGACCCGCTGCTGCGCCGCCGCATCCACCGGCTGCACGAGGCGCTCCGCCCCGGCGACGAGTTGGAGGCCGAGAGCCGGCTCGCCCTGATCCGCGGCCGCCTCCAGGCCCATCTCGACCGGCATTTCTCCGATCCGGCGGTACCGCTACCCCGCCGGCTGGCGGACTGCCTGCGCGACCTGCTCGATGCCCGCACGGCCGAGGGGATCACGCTGCGGGAAGCCGGATCCCTGCTGGACAGCCACCCTGGCCACCTCGTCCGCGCCTTCACCGCCACCTTCGGTCTGCCGCCGCATCGGTACCTCGTCAGCCGGCGCATCGAACACGCCCGCCGCCTGCTCCTGTCCGGCGTGCGACCGGCCGAGGCGGCGGCGCTGGCCGGCTTCCACGACCAGGCCCACCTGCACCGCCACTTCAAGCGCCACCTCGGCGTGACGCCCGGCGCCTACGCGGCCCAGGGCGGCGTGCCGATCACAGCGCCGTCGGCCCCGTAGGCGGTGAAGCCGGCCGGCAGCGCGACGTACACCTCGGCGGGCTCGGCCGTCGGGTTGCCCACCGCGATCGGCGCGCCGGCCGGGACGACGACCGAGTCGCCCGGCCCGAGCATCTCGCCGCCCGGCGTGACCCGGACCTGCCCGGACAGGACCATGAACACCTCGTCGCGGTCGATGGTGTGGGGGACGGAATCGCGCCCGGCGGGCACGGTGAGGCGCCACGCACACTGCTGCGCGGAGCCGTTGGAGGGGCCGGCGAAGACGACGAACCGCGCGCCGTCGAACTCGAAGCGCGGCGCGTCGGCCGCACGCACGATACTCACTGCGGAAGTCATGCCAAGAAACTAAACCAGGTTTCGCACTTTGTAAACGGGGTTTCGTATGCCCGACGAGGATCTGCCGATCGGCCGCCTGCTCCTGCACGCCCACCGCCGCGCCCAGGCGGCGTCGCTGGCCAGACTCCAGGCCAGCGGCTACGCCGACGTGCGCCTGGGCCACGTCCCGGTGCTGACGGCCCTGGCCGAGGACGCGGAGATGCGGATCACCGACCTGGCCGCCAAGGCCGGCATGACCCGCCAGATGGCCGGCCGGCTGGTCCGCGAGCTGGAGTCGCTCGACTACGTGACGACCCGCCCCGACCCGGGCGACCAGCGCGCGGTGGTGGCCACGCTGAGCCCCCGCGGTGCGGCGTTCCTGGCCGCCGCCCCGGCCGCGATGTCCGCGGTCGACGAGGACTTCGCCGCCCTGCTGGGCGCGGACGAGCTGGCTCGTGTCCGCGCGGCCCTGCTCAAGATCGCGGACTCCTAGCCGGCGCGGCGGGCCGGGGCTCACGGGCGGAGGACGAGCTTGCCGGTCGTGCGGCGCGACAGCAGGGCGTCGAGGGCCCGCGCCGCGTCCGGGAGCGGGTACTCCGTCGTCGGGGGCGGGGTCAGGATCCCCGCCTCGAACAGGCCGAACATCGCCGACAGCGGTTCCTGGAACGCGCCGGTCAGCCGCAGGGCCGGGCGGAGCCAGAAGCCGGCCACCGCCAGGTTGTGGTCCATCAGCCACGACGGGTCGACGGGCGGGAGGCCCGCGCCCGCCGAGTCGCCGTACGTGACCAGGGTGCCGAACGGGGCCAGGGCCGCGAGAGCGCCCCGGAAGTCCGACGCGTCCAGGATCACGTCCGGACGCTCGCCCAGGTCCGCGTACGACTCGGCGGCGGCGTCCGCACCGAGCGCCAGGGCGAGCTCGCGCTTCTCCGGCGTCGACGCCACCGCCAGGACGCGGCCGGCACCGAAGTGCCTGGCCAGCTGGACGGCCAGGGAGCCCACGCCACCGGCCGCCGCACCGATTGCCACCGTCCGGCCGTCGCCGGCACCCAGGCGGGCGCCGGAGCGCAGCGCGTGCCAGGCCGTCAGGCCCTGGACCAGCAGGGCCAGCGCCACGCCGTCCGGGACGCCCGGCGGCACGTCGACGACCGTCGACGACGGGAACGCCGCCGCCGTCGCGTAACCGCCGCCGTCCAGGCGCACGCCCGCCACGCGGCGACCGTCGGCGGTGTGGCCGACGATCTCGCTGCCGGGGATGAACGGGAGGCGGGGCGGGGCGGCGTACGTGCCGTCGATGCGGCTGCGGTCGGCGCGGTTCACGCCCGCGGCCGTGACGGTCACCAGCAGCTCGGCCGGTGCCGGTACCGGATCCGGAAGCTCCCGCAACATCAACGCACCGTGACGTTCGCACACCATCGCTCGCATGGCCGCGACCGTAACCAGCAACCCCGTGTGACGGGCATCCCCGGCCGCTGATGGATCGGGCCGTTCCATGAGCGGCGTGCATACTCTGGGCGGGTGACCGACGACCTCGCGCCCGGCGAGCTGCGCATCCTCGTCGCGGTGGCCGACGCCGGCTCGTTCTCGGCGGCGGGAGCGCGGCTCGGGCTCACACAGCCGGCGATCTCCCGGGCGGTGCGGGCGAGCGAGCGCCGCATCGGCACCCGGCTGTTCGAGCGGGGGCGCAACGGGGCCCGGGCGACGCCGGCCGGGGCGGCGGCGGTCGTCCACGCGCGCAGCGTGCTGCGGCTGCTCGACGTGCTGCGGGCCGACGCCCTCGCCGCCGCCGGGGCGGCGCCGCCGAGCACGCTGCGGGTCGCGGCGTTCCGCAGCGCGGCCGTGCACCTGCTGCCGCCGGTGCTGGCCCGGGTGCGGGCCCGGCATCCGGGCGTGACCTGCGACGTCGCGATCGTGCGGGAGCTCGGGCCGGGCGCGGCCGGGGAGGTCGCGGCGGGCCGCGCGGACGTGGCGATCGTGAACCTCCCGCATCGGGCCGGCCGGACCGCGGGGCTGGTGGAGGGGCGGATCGCGCAGGAGCCGTACCTCCTGCTGCACCCGCGCGGCGCCGCCGACGTGCGGCGGCTGCCGTTCGTCGACTGGGACGAGAACTGCTCGGCGGACACCCGGCGCTGGTTCTCCGCGCAGGACTGGCTGCCGCCGGCGACGATCACCGTGGCCGACGACAGCGTCCTGCTGTCGATGGTCGCGCACGGCATGGGCATGGCGGTCGTGCCGCGGCTCACCGCCGCCGGCCGCCCGGCCGCGGTGGCCGCCCGCGACCTCGGCCCGGACGCCCCGACCCGCACGATCGGCTACGTGACGACCGCCGCGCTCGCCCGCAGCGCCGTCGTGCGGACCCTCATCCGCGAACTGCGGCGGACCTAGCCCGGGAAGCGAGCCGCCGCGGACCCAGCCCCGGAAGCGAGCCGCCGCGGACCCAGCCCGGAAACGAGCCGCCGCGGACCCGGCCGGAATACGATGCAAGCGTGACGGAGATCGAAGACGGGCTGCGGCGGGTGGCCGAGCTCGGCGCGCGCGAGCACTGGCTGGCCGTGCTGGTGACGATGCGGCCGGACGGGGAGCCGTCGACGTCCGTGGTCAACGCCGGCGTCCTGCCGCATCCGACGACCGGCGAGCCGGTCGTCGCGCTGGTGTCGCGGGGCGGCACGGCGAAGCTGCGCAACCTCACCGCGCGGCCGCGGGCCACGCTCGTGTTCCGGGCCGGCTGGGAGTGGATCTCCGTGACCGGGCCGGCCGCGGTCGTCGGGCCGGAGGTGGGCGCCGAGGCGCTGCGGCTGCTGCTGCGCGACGTCTATCACGCGGCCGGCGGGGTGCACCCCGACCTGGCGGAGTACGACCGGGTGATGGTCGAGGACCGGCGCGTGGCCGTCCTAGTGACGCCCGAGCGGTTCGCCGTCAATCCCTGAGGGCAGGCCGAAGAACGGCAGGAGCGCGTTGTCCATGAAGCGGGTGAACGCGCTCACCTCGTCGCCCGTCACCGTGACCACGATCAGGCCGTGGGCGTGCCAGGCCGGGTCGCCGCCCTCCCGGATGTAGGCGCCGAAGGCCGGCTGGCCGTTCGCGCCCACCGGGAGCAGGCGGTAGCGGCGGCCGTTGCGGAAGCCCACCCGGCGGAGGAAGTCGGCGATCGCCGCACGCCCCTGGTACTGCTGCGGCGCCGGCGGCATCGTGAGCCAGGCGTCGTCGGTGAGCAGCGCCACGACCGCGTCGACGTCGCCGCGCTCGATCGCGTCGGCGAACCGGCCCGCGGCCGCCTGCTCCCGGGCCGTCCCGGGGCGTTCGGCGGCCGGCGCCGGCAGCACGGACCGGGCCCGGCGAAGGGCGGCGTTGACCGCGTCCTCGGTCGTGTCGAGCAGGTCGGCGACCTCGGCCGCGCGGAACCCGAGCACGTCGCGCAGCACGAGCGCCGCCCGCTGACGCGCGGGCAGCAGTTGTACCGCCGTGATGAACGCGAGCGACACGGCCTCGCGCGTCTCGATCAGCGCGTCGGGGACCGGCTGCAGCCACAGGGGCTCGGCCAGGCGGGTCGGCGGCGGGGGCGTGACGTCGGGCGGGAACACGGTCACCGGCCGGCGCGACGCGTCCCGCGCCGCGTTGAGGCAGCGGTTGGTGGCGATGCGGTACAGCCAGGTCCGCACCGACGACCGCCCGGCGAAGCCGTCGAGCCCCCGCCACGCCGCGGTCAGCGTCTCCTGCAGCACGTCCTCGGCGTCCTGGACGGATCCCAGCATCCGGTAGCAGTGCACGTAAAGCTCCCGGCGGTACGGCTCGACCAGGGCGCCGAACGCGGCGCCGTCCCCCGCCCGCGCCCGGGCCACCAGCTCAGCGTTCATCACGACCATGCTGACACCGCGGCGACCGGAAAACGGTCGCGGCGGTGTCAGCACTGGCATGAGAACACAGCGATGGGCCCTCGGGCTCAGCTCCGCCGCGTCGTTCATGGTCGTGCTCGACATGCTCGTCGTGGCCACCGCGCTCAGCAGCATCCGCCGCGACCTCGGCGCCTCGCTCGCCCAGCTCGAGTGGACCGTCAACGCCTACACGCTCAGCTTCGCCGTCCTGCTGCTCACCGGCGCGGCGCTCGGCGACCGGTTCGGCCGCCGCCGGATGTTCGCCGCGGGCCTCGGCCTGTTCACGGCCGCGTCGGCGGCGTGCGCGCTGGCGCCGTCGGCCGGCGCGCTGGTCGCGGCGCGGGCCGTGCAGGGCGCCGGGGCCGCGGTCGTCATGCCGCTCGCCCTGGCGACGCTCAACGCCGCCTTCCCGCCGGAGCGGCGCGGGTGGGCCACCGGGGTGTACGGCGGGGTGACCGGGCTGGCCGGGGTCGTCGGGCCGGTCGTCGGCGGCGCGGTCGCGCAGGGTCTGGCCTGGGAGTGGATCTTCTGGCTGAACCTGCCGGTCGGCCTGGCCGCGATCCCTCTCGTGCTCACCCGCACGGCCGAGCACCGCGGTGCGCCGGCAAGGGTCGATCTGCCGGGCCTCGTCCTCGCGGCGGCCGCGGCGTTCGGGCTCACCTGGTCGCTCGTGCGCGGCGACCTGGTCGCCGCGGCCGCCGGGCTCGCCGCCGCGGTGGCGTTCGTCGCGTGGGAGCGGCGGGCGGCCGCGCCGATGCTGCCGCTGCGCCTGTTCCGCTCCCGCCCGTTCGCGGCGGGCAACGTCGCGATCTTCTTCGTCAACGCGGCGCTCACCGGCGCGATCTTCTTCCTGGCCCAGATGTGGCAGGAGTCGTACGGGCAGAGCCCGCTCGCGGCCGGCCTGCGCCTGCTGCCGATCGGGGTCGCGCCGCTGCTGCTCGCACCGCGGGCCGGCGCGTGGGCGGACCGCTTCGGGGAGCGGTCGCTGATCGTCGCCGGCGGCGTGGTGCTGGCGGCGGCGCTCGCCTGGCTCGCCGCCGACCCCGCGTTCCCGGTCGCGGCGCCGGCGCTCGTGGGCCTCGGCATCACGCTCGCCGTCCCGGCGGCGACCCGGGCCGTGGTGAGCCGGGTCGCGCCGCCGGAGATGGCCAAGGCGTCGGGCACGTTCAGCACGCTCCGCCAGCTGGGCGGGGCGTTCGGCGTCGCCGCGGCGGGCGCCGCGTTCGCGGGCGGCGCCGCGCCGGTGTGCGGCCTGATGGCGGCACTCGCCCTCGGCGGCGCCGCCGGCGGGCTGCTACTCGAACGCCGGCAGCGCCTTGAACCGCTCGTCCAGGCGGACGGTCGGCAGCAGCCGGCGTAGCAGCCCGCGGACGAGGGTGAGCGGGTGGTCGGGGAACATCGCGTCGTACCGCTCGTCGTCGGCCGGAAGGAACGGCAGCCCGTCGGTCAGCTCCGGCGCGTACGGCGAGCGCTGGAAGGAGTGCTCCGGTCCGAGTTGACTCATCACGATCGCCTCCCGCAACCCGGTGTCCCCCATCTCGGCCGCCTGGAGCTTGAACATCACGCTGCAGGTGGCCTTGGGCACGATGTACGAGCCGAGGAACACCAGTCCGTGGCCCTGCCAGTGCGGGATCTTGACGAGCTGCCGCACGGCCGGAACGCCGTCGACCGGCTCGCCGACCGCCTCGATGAGCCCTGCTCCCTGGGCCGCGGTGTTCCGGGCGAGGCCGGCCTGCAACGCCGGCAGGTCGTGCAGCGGCGCTGGCAGGTCCGGGCGCAGGTCGAAGAAGTGGAGCGACAGGACGGTGCCCTGCTCGTCCCGCCAAGCGAGCTCGTCGACCTGCTCGAAGCCGGCCAGGTCGATCGCGGTGATCGGAGTCATGATCCGGCATTCTGGACGACGAGCGCCGGCCGCGCCGCCCCGTCACCCTCCCTGAGACCGATGCGACGGTGCAGGCGGCGCAGCGGGGCCGGGGCCCACCAGTTCGCGTGCCCGGCCAGGCGCATGAGGGCCGGGGCGAGCAGGCCGCGGATCAGCGTGGCGTCGGCGATGACGGCGAGGGCCATGCCGATGCCGAGCTGCTGGAGGAAGACCACCCGGCCGGTCGCGTACGCCGCGAAGGACACGGCCATGACCGCGGCCGCGGCGGTGACGAGCGGGGCGCTGCGCGCGATGCCGGCGGGGATCGAGCCGACCGGGTCGCCCGTGCGGTCGTACGACTCCTTGATCCGGGCCAGGAGGAACACCTCGTAGTCCATGGACAGGCCGTAGGCGACGCAGAACATCAGGATCGGCACGCTGGGCTCGATCGACCCGGTCGGCGTGAAGCCGAGCAATCCGCTGAAGTGCCCCTGCTGGAACACGAACACGAGCGCGCCGAACATGACCGACAAGCTCAGCGCGTTGAGCACCGCCGCCTTCAGCGGCGCGACCAGGCTGCCGGTCATGAGGAACAGCACCGCGAACGTGACGGCGACGATGAGCCCGGCGACGAGCGGCAGCCGCCGGGTGACGCCGTCGCGGTAGTCGGTGAGGTCGGCCGGGTAGCCGCCGACGAGCACCGGGAACGGCTCGGGAACCGCGCGCAGCTCGCGGACCAGCCCGACGGCGTCGCGCTCCAGGCGCTCGCTCGACGGCACGACGACCAGCCGGGTCGCGGTCCCGTTGCGGAAGACACCGGATGCGGAGCCCGTGCGTAGACCGTCCACATAGGACCCGTCCGCCGAGTCGACCCGGACCACGCCGTCCACTTGCGACAGCGCCGCCGCGTAGTCCCCCGCCGGGCCGCCGCCGGCGGCCACGATCTGGACGGCGTCGGCCTCCTCCTGGTCGAACCCCGCGCGGATCTGGTCGTACATCTGCCGCGCCGGAGCCGACGCGGGCAGCACCCGGTCGTCCGGCAGGCCGAACCGGATCCCCAGCACCGGCGCGCCGAGCAGCACCAGCAGCGCGAGGGCCACCCCGCCGTAGCGCACCGGGCGGCGGACCACCCGCGCGGCGACCCCGCCCCAGAAGCGCTCGGCGCGCGGTGCCGCGTCGACCCGCCGGCCCAGCAGGGCCAGGGCGGCCGGGAGCACGACGACCGCGCCGACGACGGCGGCGAGCACGACGGCGAGGCCGGCCCAGGCGAACGAGCTGAGGAACGGGAACGCGAACAGCACGGCGACGGACGCGGCGACGGTGGCGCCGCTGAAGACCACCGTGCGCCCGGCGGAGCGGACCGTGCGGGCGACGGCGCCGGGGCCGTGCGGCAGCTCCTCGCGGTACCGGAAAATCATGAAAAGCCCGTAGTCGACGCCGAGGCCGATGCCCATGACCAGGGCGATGTTCGACGCGAACGTGGAGACGTCGACGCCGGCCGCGACGACGAGGCGCAGCAGGGCCAGCGAGCCGGCCACCGCGAACAGGCCGATGGCGAGCGTGACCAGGGCGGCGGCGATCCGGCGGTACACCCACCACAGCATGAGCACCACGAGCGGGAGGATCACCAGCTCGGCACGCAGGAAGTCGCGGCGGGCCTGCTCCATCACCTGCCGGAACACCTCGTCGCCGCCCCCGACGACCACGGTGAGCTCGGCGTTCTCGCGGGTGAAGGCCGGGGTCAGCTCGGGCAGGACGCCGCGGCGCACCTCGTCGGCGCTGCCGGGCAGCCAGGCCAGGACGAGCGCCTGCCGGCCGTCGGCGCTGCGCAGGGTCTCGGCGTTGCCGCGGGTCCAGTACGACCAGGCGTCGCCGACGCCCTCGAACGCGCGCAGCTCCGCGGTGAGCCGGGTGCCGGCGTCGGCGATCGCGTCGACGTCGCCGCCGCGGGCCGTGACCAGCAGCGCGACGTTCGGGCTGCCGGTGCCGAAGTGCTCGGCGAGTGCCTGGCGGGCGAGGACCGACTCGGAGCCGGGCGCCTCGAAGCGGTTGAGCGACAGGCGCTCGATGACCCCGGCGCCGAACACCCCGGCGAGCACGGTGACGAATGCGGACACGACGACGATCCAGCGCGCCACGTGGGCCTCCTGGTACTTTTACGAGCGATCATTCGTGTTTCTCAGAAGATACGAGCTTTTACTCGTGTTTTGCAAGGGGGATGCCCATGCCGAAACGGCAGGCCCGCGGCGAGCAGCGGATGGCGGAGATCCTCGACGCCGCCGGCCGGGTGTTCGCGGCGTCCGGTTACGAGAAGGCGACGACGAACGCGATCGCCGCCGAGGCGGGCGTCTCCCCCGGCTCGCTGTACCAGTTCTTCGCCAACAAGGACGCGATCGCCGCCGCGCTCGCCGGGCGGTTCGTGACCCAGATGCGCGAGGCCCACGAGGCAGCCCTGCTCGGCGCCGATCCATCCACATTGGACTGGCCGGAGCTGATCGACCGCACGGTCGATCCCATCCTCGCGTTCAACGTGGCCAACCCGGGGTTCAAGGCGCTGTTCGCCCGCCCCGACATGCCGGCCGGCCTGGCCGCCGCGGCCGAGCCGATCCAGGCCGCGCTGCTCGGCCGGGTCGAGTCGGTGATCGCCGCCAAGGCGCCGTCGCTACCGGCCGACGATCGCACCCGCACCGCCCGCGTGGCGATCCAGATCTTCCAGGCCATGCTGCCGATGGTCCTGGCGTCCCCGCCCGGGGAGCGGCCGGCGGTGATGGCCGAGCTCAAGAAGGTGTTGTACCGCTACCTGTCGGCGCCTTCGCCATGACCCTCACGAGGCTGTCGTGCCGCCCGCCGGCGCTTTCGCCATGACCCTCACGAGGGTGTCGTGCCGCCGCCCGCCGGCGCCTTCGCAATGACCTCGGACGAGCGGCGGAACGCGGCGCGCACGTGGGTGACGACCGTGACCAGCGGCAGCGCGACGGCCGCCCAGAAGACCGCGTCGAGCACCGCCTGGCGCGTGTCGAACGACCGCGACGCGATCCCGGGCTGCGCGGCCATGATCTCGTGGGCCCGCTCGACGGTCGGCATGTCGTCGTGGGCGAAGCCGGTGTGCACGAACCCCCACGGGTAGCCCTGGCCGCGGTGGTAGCAGAACATGCAGCTGATGTCCTCGCGCACGAAGAGCAGGCTGGCCGCGAGCCCGGCCGCGGCGAGCCCGCCGACCGTGGCCCAGCCGGCGACGCCGAGGCCTTTGCCGCTGACCCCGAACCAGACGACGATCGAGCCGGCGACGATCATGGCGGCGCCGAAGGCGCGCAGGTGGGGGGCGGACTGCCCGAGCTCGAGCAGTGCGCCGAAGACGACCATGGGCATTCCGACGAGTGCGTGCACCGCGAGCCGCATGGATTGATGGTGCCATGGATTTCCGGCGCGCACGTGCACGGATCCCCCGGCCTACCCGATGCGGATGATGCTCGCGATCTTCGATTTCCCGGCGCGCGCCGACGACGCGTACGCCGACCGTTGGTTCGTGGTCGACTCCAGCGCCGGTAAGAATTTGCAAGACTAATATCGAAGTCTTGCGTTGTGATGCGGCTTGCTGGCAAGCTTTGCCGCAGAAGCCGACATGGTCAGCACCGCCAACCGCGCGCCTCGCGTGGGCTGCACAGTGCCGGTCCGCGGGCCCGCCCAGCCCGCCGTCCACACGTCAACCGACCCTGAACAGCGCCGACACCCGACGACCCGGCCGCCACCGGGTCCACCCCGCCGTGCGCTCGTCCGGGGCGGTCCACCCGAGGAGTCCACATGGGAGTTTCCCGCCGCTCCGTCATCGCGACCTCGCTGGCCGGCGCCGCCGCGACCGGCCTGCCGCTCGCCGCCGGCGCCGCCCCGGCCGCGGCCGCCAGCCCGCCCGGCGACGTCGTCGGCAAGGTCACCGTCGGCTACCAGGGCTGGTTCGCCTGCATCGGCGACGGCGCCCCGATCAACGGCTGGTGGCACTACAGCCCGAACTGGTCCCAGTCCCCCGCGCCGGGCGCCTGCTCGATCACCTGCTGGCCGGACATGCGCGACTTCACCCGCGGCTACCGGTCCAACTTCGCCAACCTCGGCAACGGCCAGCCGGCGAACCTGTTCTCGTCGTACGACCAGCAGACGGTCGACACGCACTTCCGCTGGATGCAGCAGAACGGCCAGGACACGGCCGCGCTGCAGCGCTTCAACCCCTTCGGCGGGGAAGGCCCGACCCGGGACGCAATGGCGGCCAAGGTACGGCAGTCCGCCGAGGCCTACGGGCGCAAGTTCTACATCATGTACGACGTCACGTGGTGGCTGAACATGCAGTCGGAGATCAAGACCGACTGGACCACCAAGATGGCGGCGTACACGTCCTCGCCGGCCTACGCGCGCCAGAACGGCAAGCCGGTCGTGTGCATCTGGGGCTTCGGCTTCAACGACGACGGCCGCCCGTTCCAGCCGGCCGCGTGCCTCGACGTCATCAACTGGTTCAAGAACCAGGGCTGTTACGTGATCGGCGGCGTGCCCACCCACTGGCGGCTCGGCACCGACGACTCGCGGCCCGGGTTCATCGACGTCTACCACGCGTTCAACATGATCTCGCCGTGGATGGTCGGCCGGATCAGCGACAACAACGGCGCCGACTGGTTCTACCAGAACCGCGTGCTGCCCGACCTGGCCGACCTCGACCCGCGCGGCATCGACTACCAGCCCTGCATCATCCCGGGCGACCTCGCCGCCGGCCACCGCCGCCACGGCGAGCTCATGTGGCGGCAGTTCTACAACCACACCCGGGCCGGCGTGCAGAGCGTCTACATCTCGATGTTCGACGAGTTCAACGAGGGCAACCAGATCGCCAAGACCGCGGAGAGCGCGGCCTTCCAGCCCACCAACTCCGGGATGCGGGCGCTCGACGAGGACGGCACGCCCTGCTCGGCCGACTACTACCTGCGCCTGACGAACGACGGCGGGCGGATGCTCAAGGGGCAGGTCGCGCTCACCGCGACCCGGTTCACCCCGACGTTCCCGACCGGCCCCGACGCCACCGCCCCGTCCGTCCCCGGGAACCTGCGGGTCACCGGCACCACCGACACGACGGTGGCGCTGGCCTGGGACGCGTCGACGGACAACGTCGGCATCGCCGGCTACCGGGTGTCCCGCGGCGGTACCGTCGTGGGCACCACCGGCATGCTCGCGTTCACGGTCACCGGCCTGACGGCGTCGACGGCCTACCAGTTCACGGTGGCCGCCTTCGACGCCGCGGGCAACGGCTCCAACCCGTCGAACATCGTCAACGTCACCACGGCGTCGCCGCCGAACGGCACGGTCAACCTGGCCGCCGGCCGGCCGACCGCGGAGAGCAGCCACACCCAGGTGTACGGCAGCGGCAACGCCACCGACGGCAACACCAACACCTACTGGGAGAGCGCCAACAACGCGTTCCCGCAGTGGCTCCAGGTCGACCTCGGCAGCGCGGTCGCCACGAAGCGGATCGTGCTCACCCTGCCGCCGTCGTCGGCCTGGGGCACCCGCACGCAGACGCTCTCCGTCACCGGCAGCACGGACGGCGGCTCGTTCACGACGATCGTGGGCTCGGCCGGCTACACGTTCAACCCGGCGACGGGCAACACGGCGACGATCGTCTTCACCAACTCGGCGACGGTGCGGTACCTCAGGCTGAACTTCACGGCGAACACCGGCTGGCCGGCGGGCCAGGTCTCCGAGTTCCGCGTCTACAACGCCTGACCGATCCTCTGCTCCGCGAGGCCGACGCCGACGGCCCCGCGGAGCGGATGGGGCCCGCCCTTCTCCGACGCCGACGGGCCGGGCGGCATGACAGCCCCACCCTGGCGGGTGGCGACCAAGCGTCCGGTCGCCACCCGCCCCCTTTCATGCCGCCTTCAGGTACCGCCCGTCGTGGTACAGCAGGGGCTGCCCGTCCCGATGCTCACCGTGGACCGGCTCGGCCAGCACGATGGCGTGGTCGCCGGCGTGGACCCGCTCCACGACCCGGCAGACGAGCACCGCGAGGGCGTCGTCGAGCACCGGCACGTCGTGCGCCCCCGCCCGCCACCGCAGCGGCGCCGCGAACCGGTCCACCCCGCTGGTGGCGAACCGCCGGGCGACGTGCTCCTGCGCCTCGGCGAGCACGTGCACGGCCACGTGCCCGGCCCGCTCGACGGCGGGCCAGCTCGACGAGCGCCGGTCGAGGCAGAACGACACGAGCGGCGGCTCCAGCGACACCGACGTGAACGAGGTCGCGGTGAATCCGGCCGGTCCGGGCGCGGTGACGACCACGACCCCGGCGGCGTGCCGCCGCAGCAGCGACCGGAACCGGTCCGGCCCGAGGGCGGCCTGGGCGTGCAGCGTGCCGGTCATCTTCGTCTCCTCAGCTGGGTCGGGTGACGGTGAGAATCGGGGTCACGGCCCGGTCGGCCCGCAGCCGTTCGAGCCACTGGACGACATGGGCGGCGACGGTACGGTGCGTGATGTCGTTGAGCGCGTCGTGCCGCCCGTCCCGCACGGTCGCCAGCTCGGCCCGCGCCAGCGCGACGGCCAGCGCCCGGGCCCCGTCGACGGGCGCGACCGGGTCGGCCTCCCCGTGGACGACGAGGACGGGGACGGTCACGGCGCCGGGGTCGACGGACTCGCGGAGGCCGGCCTGGAGCGGCTCGCCGAGCGCGCCCCGCCGGAACCCGGTGTCGCCGGTGAGCCGGGCCTGGTGGGTCGGGCAGGCGCTGCGGGCCTCGAGCTCGGCGTCCCAGTCTGCGGTGAGCAGCCCACTCCCGCCGATCGTCCCGGTCGGTCGACCGACAGAGCCCACGGTGTTCGGTCGGTCGCCGACTTGCACTGGAAGGTGAAGTCATAGCCGGCAGTGGCGATCGGGCCGCGT
>NZ_JBEXCY010000245.1:0-16008 GCF_040605515.1 Dactylosporangium sp. NPDC005572
CGTGGCCTCCGGCAGCAGCAGGGCCCGGGCGATCTCCGCGGTGGTGAGCCCGCCGACCGCCCGGAGGGTGAGGGTGACCCGCGCCGGCACGGTCAGCGCGGGATGACAGCAGAGCAGCAGCAGCGCGAGCTCGTCGTCGCCGCGGACCTCGGGTGCCGGCTCGTGCCATACCGTCTCCTCGCGCCGCCGCCGGGCGGTCTCGTTGCGCAGCAGTTCCACCCGGCGGCGACCGGCGACGGTGATCAGCCAGTTCCGCGGCTGCGCGGGGACGCCGGTCTCGGGCCACTGCCGGACGGCCGCCAGCAGTGCCTCCTGGACCGCGTCCTCGCACGCCTCGAAGTCGCCGTAGTGGCGCACCACCGCGGCCAGGACCTGCGGGGCCAGCTCGCGCAGCAGGTCCGGCAGCCCGTTCAGATCTCCCATGTGCTCATGTCCAGGACCGGCCGCACCTCAACTCTGGTGTAGGCCGCGTCCGGCGCCTTCGCGGCCCAGGCAACGGCCTCGTCGAGATCCGCGACGTCGATCAGGTAGAAGCCGGCCAGATGCTCCTTGACCTCGGCGTACGGGCCGTCCGAGGTGAACGTCCTGCCGTCGCGAACGGAGACCTGGGTGGCCAGCGCCGGATCGCCCAGCCCCTCGCTGGCCACCAGCACGCCGGCCTCGCGCATCTGCTCGGTGAGCCCAAGGTGGCCGAGACCGAAGTCGGTGCGCTGCTGGTCGGTCAGCGTCTCCCAGACCGCGAGGGACTGCGGGTTGGACTGGATCAGGATGACGTACCTCATGAGTTCTCCCCTTTCTCTCGCCAAGGATGTCGAAACCGGCCGCCCCGGCTTCGACGTCCCGGCAAAGAGAAGGGTGGAACCCGTCATGGACGAGATCCGGGAAGTCATCGAACGCAAGGCCGCGCTGCTGGAGACCGGCGACGCCAAGGCCGTCCTGTCGCACTATGCCGACACGTTCGTCGAGTACAACCTCGCCCCGCCGCTGCGGCAGCCGGGCGACGGACGCGACCCGGCGGCGCTGGAGGCCTGGATGGCGACCTTCGAGGCGCCACCGTGCCGGGAGGTGACCCAGCTGGAGATCACCGCGGACGGCCACGTGGCGTTCGCGACCAGCATCGACTGCCTGTCGGCCACGCCGCGCGGCTCCACCGAGAGCTTCAGTCTCTGGTTCCGGGTGACGCTGGGGCTGCGCCGCATCGACGGGCGCTGGCTGGTGACCCACGAGCACGAATCGGTGCCGTTCGAGATGGACGGTTCGTTCCGCGCCTCGGTCACACTGCTGCCGTGAACGGGCGGCGGTCATGCCTCGTCGATCGGGATCTTGACCAGGAGTGCTGTGCCGTGGCTGGCCGGGCTCACGACTTCCATGTGGCCGCCGATGGCCTCGATGCGATCCTGCAGGCCGATCAGTCCGGTTCCCTTGCTGAGGCAGGCTCCGCCGATGCCGTCGTCCTGGATCGAGAGCCGGAACACCGCATCCTCCGCCTCGGCGTTGACGTGCACCATGGTCGCTCGGGCGTGCTTGGCGGCGTTGGCGAGCGCTTCGGACACGATGTAGTACACGGCCACCTCGGTGTGCTCGGGCAGCCGCCGGCTGATGTTCAGGTCCAGTTCCACCGGAATCCCGCTCCGGCGGGCGAGCGTCCTGATCGAGGCGCCGAGCCCGCCCTTGGACATGATCGCCGGATGGATCCCCCGCGATACCTCCTGCAGGCTCTTGAAGACGCTGTTCAGGCCCTGCGCGGTGTGTGACAGCTGCGCCCGGTACCTGTTCAGCTCGGGCGGCATCGATGCCTCGGTCATGCTCAGTTCGAGCCCGAGCGAGACGACACGTTGCAGTACACCATCGTGCAGATCTCGTTCGAACTGTCGTCGAGCGTTGTCGGCGGCGGTGACGATGCGGGTGCGGGATGCGGCGAGCTGCGCGCGGTGCTCGACGTTGGCGATCGCGGTGGCGATGAGGTCGCTGAAGTCGGCCAGGCGCGTTTCGGCGGTGGGCGGTATGGCCTCGGCCGTGAACGACATCACCGCGAGCACGCCCCAGAGGCGGCCCTGAACCATGACGGGAACGCCCACCGCTGAGCGGATGCCCAGCCGGCGCGCGGTCGCCGCGGCCGGGCCCGTGGCATTGTCGTAGCTGTCGATCCGGGCCGGACGCCTGGTGCGGATGACCTTCCCGATGACGTTGTCCCCTTCGAGCGGGATGGACGTCGGGCCGTTCAGCTCGCTGAGACCCGCAAAGCGGGTGGCGGTGCAGTTCGACTCGTAGCGCATCAGGGCAGTGCGGACCCGACCGAGGGTCCGGCAGAGTTCTTCCGTCATCGCGTCGAACACGTCGGTGAGTGGGGCACCACGGGCGACCAGCGTGGCCACGCACCGCCACGCGGCCTGTTCCTCCGTGAGCATGGTGGACTCTTCGCGGCTCGCCTTCAGCGAGTTGACGATCGTCTCGTGGTCGCGTGCCGCGCGCAGCAGCGACTCCAGCGTCGGGACCACCCGTTTCCGCAGGCGTTCCAGCGTCTGTTCGGGGAGGTCCGCCGGAGCCAGCAGGGTGCCCAGGCACGTCGCGCCGTCACACAGCGGGAATGCGGCGCGTTGCGCGTCCCCGGGAACCGCATCGAGCTCGATTGCCGCGAACCGCAGCCCGAGCATCTGCGCGAGCCGCTGTGACGCCGGGCCCAGCGTCAAGCGCAGATCGTCTGCGCACACCATGTGCTTCGCCAGTTCGGCGGCGAGGGCGGCCTCCTGACGGCGTTCGGACGCCTCGGCTGCGCGGGAGCGGGCCAGGTCGGCAAGGCGGCAGGTTGCCAGCCCGGCCGCGATGAACACCGCGACGGTCAGCAGATCCCGGCGCGCGGTGAACTCGAACGACCGGAAGGGCGGCACGTGAAAGTAGTTGAAGGCGAGGGCGCTGGCAACGGCCGTCACGACGCTGAGCCAGGGCTTCCACACCATTGATACGGCCAGGATGCCGCAAAGGAAGACCACACCCGTGGCGGCCGACGGAGGATCTCCCCGCAGGGGGTACAGCACCAGGGTCTCCGCCGCGATGAACGCCACGGCGACGACCAGCCCGAGCCAGAGCGGTGGCGGCTTCGGCCTCAGCAGCAACGGAACCAGGTTTGCGGACACCGGCGACCGTCTTTCACCTCGCCGTCAACACGCGCCGCCTGCGCCTACGGTCACCGCGGATGCGGACCGTGGATCGTGGGCGTGCTGACACAGCTTCCTGCAAGGGGGATTTTACCGCAAAAGTAACGGTTTCATGAACACAGCGCCCCTTGCATGACGATGAGTCCCGCTACCCGGATGCGCCGGTCGCCCCCGAGCTCACCAGCCTGGTCGGCCCCGACGCCATGAGGCGTGCCAGCGCCGCGCCGGCTGCCTCGGCCAGTGCCTGCAGTCGGGTCAGTTCCTCGTCGGTGACCTGGTGCGGCTGAATCCAGTAAGCGCCGATCGCACCGAGCGGGTCCTCGACGCGCATCGGGACGATGACGAGGCTCTTCACGAACGTCGGTCGGTACGCCTCCTGCGGCACCCGCTCGTCGACCTGGATGTCCGGCACGATGGCCGGCTGACGATTGAGCATCGACCACCCACTGATGCATTGCTGCACCGGGAATCGCTGGCCCTTCCACAGCGGGCTCACCGCGTCCTCGTCGGCGTAGAAGCAGTACCCGTGGTCCAGCAGCACCACGGTGGACCCGTGAGCGTCCGCCAACCGCCTGGCGGTGCTGCGGATGATCTGTTGCGCCTGCTCCAGGTCCTGCACCAGGGCGAGGTCGGCCACCGCGGTGTACAGCAGCTCGGACTTGTCCATCATCGATGGTCCTTCCCATCGGGATGTCTGGGGTCGTCTCCAGCGCGCTCCCAACTTCATTGTCCGACGTTCCAGCGTTGCCGACAACGCTCGGCGATCGTCGGGAACCGGCGGCCGCCATTGCGCATAGTCAGGTTGTTCCCACCTTTCGCAAGGAGTCCTCATCCTTTCCGGATGATCGTCGCCGTTTCGCACTCACCCCTGCGTGACGCGTTCCCACCAGCTCGGCGGTGCGAGCGCGTCGGTGGCCTGCACGGCGGTGGTCACGGCCGGGCCCGAGGCGGTCAGCTTGAGCGTGCCGGCGTCGGTGCCCGCTGCGATGCGGCCCGGCAGGGCGCCCACCGTGTCGATCCGGTAGGTCAGGCCGGGCCAGCCGAGCACGTCCACGTCGCCGGTCGCGGCGAGGGCCGTGCTCCTGCCCGTCGGTCCACGGAGGGTCGCCACGACCTCGCCGGCGTGCACGACCTTGTACTTGTGCAACAGGCCGGTGCTGGCCTGGATGAGGCGACGGGTGGCCTCGAAGGCGTCCGCCGTACTCGGGCCGGGAGCGAGCACGGCACCGATGATCCTGAGCCGTTGCCCCTCCGCGGAGAACTCGGCCGCGAAGAGCAGGCAGCCGCCGGCCTGGTCGGTGAAGCCGGTCTTGATGCCGACGAGCCCGTCCTTGCCGAGCTGCGTGTTGACGTTCCCGACCTCCCCGACGACGGGCAGCGTGGCCTTCGACATCGCCACGATCTGCGCCAGCACCGGTAGCTGCATCGCCGTCCGGGCCAGGGTGACCTGGTCGTCGGCGGTGCTGACGGTGGACGCTTCGAGCCCGGACGGGTCGGTGTACTTCGTATTGGTCATCCCGAGCTGGGCCGCGGCCTCGTTCATCTTCGTGACGAACGCGGCGCTGCTACCCGCGTCCCACCGGGCGAGGATGTGGGCGATGTTGTTGGCCGAGGGCAGGAGCAGGGCCTGGAGGGCCTGCCGTTCGGTGAGGACCTCGCCGGCGACCACCCGGACCACCGACTGGTCGGAGGCGACCTGGCCCGGGTAGGCGGCGGCCTCCTCCGGCGAGACGGTCAGCGTAGGGCCGTTCTCGTCGAGGCCCAGGGGATGGTCCCGCAGGATCAGGTACGCGGTCATCACCTTGGCGACGCTGGCGATCGGCACGGGTCGTGACCCACCGGAGCTGCCCAGCCGGCCGAGCCCGTCGATCTCGACCGTCGCCTGCCCTTTCTGCGGCCACGGCAACACCGGCGCGACGCCAGGGATCGTGTACGTCTGCGGGAGGGTCTGCCTGATCTGCGGCGCCGGCACTGTGCGGGTCAGCCTGAACGTGACGAACCCGATGGCGGCGAGCACCACGACCGCCGCGGCCACGGACACCCACAGCCGCAGCCTCTGACGACGAACCGGCGGCGGCGCGACCACCGGCTCCACACTGATCTTGGTCAACCCGAACCCCCACGGCGGATCGCTCGAAGCGCAAGCCGTGCCAGGAGCACGGCGATCCGCCGCTACCCAATGCGCCCGGCGGCTAACGTCCGAAACGCTCGATCGACGCCAGGCGGCCAGGAAGCTGGCGGCAACCGGTCCCGGCCCGGCCCGGCGCGAGGCGCCGCCGTTACAGCAGACCTGCCTGGGCGTGGTGCTGCCTAGAGATCGACGTGGTCGATCGGGCGATCGGCCGGCTCGGTGTACTCGGTCAGGGTGAACCGGTGACGCTCCTCGGCGGGGTGCACGGTCACGGCCACCGTGCTCTCGTCCTCGAATCGCAGGATGAAGACGGGATCGAGGTCGCAGAGGAAGGCGAACCCGTCGCGGTCCTCCTCGTCGTCGCCGGCCACGAAGCCATGGGCGTCCCAGCCGGTACTGCTGGTGGCAATCACGACTGCCACCTCGACGCTCGCGAGCAGCGTGGAGGAGTTCGCCCACCAGTCCAGCCAGGCGCGACCCTCGAAGCTGTCCATGGTCGTCATCATCCCAACGACGAGCTGGGCGTGGAGCCCAGGTGTTCGAGCAGTTCCTTGCGGGCGTGGCGGCTGACCGTGCAATTGTTGCTGAGTGGATAATACGAATATTCACCGTAATTCGGACTTTACAGGCTTAAAGCGGTCGAGCTAGAGTCTCGGACAGTTGGGGTCGTCACAGCGAGGTTTTGCTGCGGCCGGCGCCGACCGCCGCCACGGAGGCCGGGTGCACTGCGCTGTTGACCGCATTGCACGAAGTTGTCGTCCTGCTAGCGCCTCCGCCGCGGCCTCGCGCCTGTGCCCGCTCGACCGGGCCGGCGACGGCCCCACCCCGGGCCGATCTCAGATCCGGTGACGCACTCGTCGTGCGGCGATGCCGTGCGTCGTTTTTCTGCGTCCGATCCTGCCAGCAGTCCAAAGACCTGAAGGAGATCCGATGCGCACCCGCAGGCCCGCAGCGTTGACCGCGCTGATGCTGGGCTGCTTGGCGCTTGTCGCGACGGCGGTCGGCGCGTGCGGCACCGCCAAGCCGGGCCAGACGCAGCTCGTGGTCGAGATCTTCGGCGACCTGGGCTACCGCGACCTGTACACCAAGTACGAGCAGAGCCATCCCGGGATCAAGATCGTCGAGCACATCGTCTCGTACGACGACCACCACAAGAACCTGCAGGCGCACCTGCTGGGTGGATCGGGAACCGGCGACATCGAGGCCATCGACGGCGGCTACATCGCGCAGTTCAAGGTCATGTCCGACAAGTTCGTCGACTTCAGGGACTACGGCGCCGACCCGGGCCAGTGGCTGCCGTGGAAGTCGCAGCAGGCCACCGGCACCGACGGCAGCCTGATGGGGCTGGGAGCCGACGTCGGCGGCCTGGCGATGTGCTACCGCCGGGACCTGTTCGCACAGGCTGGCCTGCCGACCGACCGCGACCAGGTCGCCGCGCTGTGGCCGGACTGGGAGTCGTACATCGCGACCGGCAAGCGGTTCAAGGCCAACGCGCCCGACGGCGTGGCCTGGTTCGACTCCGGTTCCAACGTCTTCAACGCCATCATCAACCAGGCGCCGGTCGGCTACACCGCCCCCGGCAACACCGTGGTGGTGGCGGACAACCCGGCCGTCAAGAACGCGTTCAACCTCGCGGTCGAGGCCGTGCAGGCCGGCGAGTCGGCGAAGCTGGCGACGTTCAGCCAGCAGTGGAACGCCGGGTTCCAGCAGGGATCGTTCGCCACCGTGGCCTGCCCGGCGTGGATGACCGACACCATCAAGCAGAACGCGCCACAGACCAGCGGCAAGTGGGACATTGCCAAGGTCCCCGGCGGCAGCGGCAACTGGGGCGGCTCCTTCCTGACGGTGCCGAAGCAGAGCAAGCACCAGGCGGAGGCCGCCGCGCTCGCCAGGTTCCTGACCGCGCCAGAGCAGGCGAGCTGGATCTTCCGCACCCAGGGCCACCTGCCCAGCCAGGCCGCGCTCTACGACGACCCGGCCGTGCTCGGCAACACCAACGCGTTCTTCAACAACGCGCCCACCGGCCGGATCTTCACCGAGGCGGCGAGAACCCTGCGGCCGCAGTACCAGGGCCCGAAGGACGGCGACATCGGACCGCTGATCGGCCTCGGGATCACCCGGGTCGACAAGGGCAAGCAGAGACCCGACCAGGCGTGGCGCCAAGTGCTCAAGGACGTCGCGAATGCCACCGAGCCGTAGAAAGGAACGACGAGCCAGATGGCAGTAATCGCACCTCCGCCGGTGTTGAGCGAGCAGCGGGACACCGAACCGGTCAAGGTCGAGCGGTGGTCCCAGCTGCGCCGCAGGTTCGACGTGAGTGGCACGCCGTACCTCTACATCGCACCCTTCTTCGTGGTGTTCGCGGCGTTCGGGCTGTTCCCGCTGCTCTACACCGGCTGGATGACGCTCACCCAGTGGAACCGCGACATTCCCGGCAGCGACCACACGTTCGTCGGGCTGAACAACTTCGTGCGGCTCATCCAGGACGACTACTTCTGGAACGCGCTGCGCAACACCGCCGCGATCGGCCTGCTGGGCACCGTGCCGCAGCTGCTGCTCGCGATGTGGATCGCCCACCTGCTGCACCGCCGGATGCGCGGGCGAACCCTGCTGCGGATGGGCGTCCTGCTGCCCAACATCACCTCGGTGGCCGCCGTCGGCGTGATCTTCGCCCAGCTGTTCGGACGGGACCTCGGCCTGATCAACTGGGTGCTCAGCCTGGTCGGCCTGGGCAAGGTCGACTGGCAGTCGGGCACCTGGCAGTCGTGGGTGGCGCTGGCCGTCATCCTGACCTGGCGCTGGACCGGCTACAACGCCCTGATCTACCTCGCCGCGCTGCAGGCCGTCTCGGACGACCTCTACGAGGCGGCGGACCTCGACGGCGCCGGCCAGTTCCGGAAGTTCCGGACCATCACCGTCCCGGCGCTGCGCCCGACCATCATCTTCAGCGTGATCATGTCGACCATCGGCACGATCCAGCTGTTCACCGAACCGCTGATGTTCAACCCGGGGATGAGCCCGACCGGCGGCGACTCCCGCCAGTTCCAGACCCTCGCCATGTACGTGTACGAGCAGTTCTGGACCCACGGCAAGTACTCCTACGCCGCCACGGTCTCCTGGGCCATGTTCCTGATCATCGTGCTGGCGGTCGGCGCGAACTACCTGCTCTCCCGACGCATTCGGAGCTCCTCATGACGACCCTGATACCGGTCTCCCGTGCCATGACCGGCGACCGCCGCGGCCGCGGACGGTCCCCGGCGCCGGGCCAGCGCCGCGCCGGAAAGAGGACCTACCTGCTGCTGGGGCTCATCACCGCGGTGTCGGCGTTCCCGCTGTACTGGTCGCTGGTCGCGGCGTCCAACGACAACTCCGCGGCGGGGAGCTGGCCGCCCCGGCTGCTGCCCGGCAGCCACCTGTGGGAGAACCTGCAGCGGGCGTACACCCAGGCGAACTTCGGCCTCGCCCTGGCCAACTCGATGATCGTCGCGACCCTGGTCACGGTCTCCGTGGTGCTCACCAGCACCCTGGCCGGTTTCGCGTTCGCGAAGCTCAAGTTCCGCGGCGGCAACGCGCTGCTCGGGTTCCTGCTCGTGACGATGATGGTGCCGGCCCAACTGGGCATCATCCCGCTGTACATCATGATGTCGCAATGGCTGGGCTGGACCGGGCACCTGCAGGCGGTCATCGTCCCGGCGGCCACCTCCGCGTTCGGCGTCTTCCTGATGCGTCAGTACCTCTCCGAGGCGCTGCCCGACGCGCTCCTGGAGGCCGGCCGGATGGACGGATGCTCGACACACCGGCTGTACTGGCACGTCGTGCTGCCGGCGGCGCGGCCCGTCGCCGCGGTGCTCGCGCTGTTCACCTTCATGAACTCCTGGAACGACTTCTTCTGGCCGCTGCTGGCCCTGGGTCAGGGCAACCCGACCACCCAGGTCGCACTGTCCACACTGGCCGGTGGCTACTACATGGACTACTCGCTCGTACTTGCCGGAACCCTGATCAGCACGGCGCCCGTGCTGCTGGTGTTCCTCTTCCTCGGCAAGCAGATCATCGGCGGGATCATGCAGGGGGCGGTGAAGGCGTGACCTGGACCGTCTGGCTCATCCCGCACTTCCACTACGACCCGGTGTGGTGGAACACCCAGTCCGCATACACCGAGACCTGGGATCAGACGCAGGCCCCGGACGCGGGCGATGCGCGCTTCGCCTGGCCCGGGCACAGCGCGTTCACCCTCGTCAAGGCGCACCTGGCGAAGGTCCGCGAGGATCCGCAGTACAGCGTGGTCCTCGCCGAGGTCGACTACCTCAAGCCCTACTGGGACACGTATCCCGAGGACCGCGCGCTCATCCGGCGACTCATCGCGGAGGGCCGCCTGGAGCTGGTCGGCGGCACCTACAACGAGCCCAACACCAACCTCACCGGCATCGAGACGACGATCCGCAACGCCGTGCACGGCACCGGGTTCCAGCGGCACGTCGTCGGCGGCGTCCCGTCCACCGCGTGGCAGCTGGACGTGTTCGGCCACGATCCGCAGTTCGCGCAGGTGATGGCCGGCGCCG
Organism: Dactylosporangium sp. NPDC005572; assembly: GCF_040605515.1. Classification (NCBI taxonomy): domain Bacteria; kingdom Bacillati; phylum Actinomycetota; class Actinomycetes; order Micromonosporales; family Micromonosporaceae; genus Dactylosporangium; species Dactylosporangium sp. NPDC005572. Next base: position 9,846 of record NZ_JBEXCY010000245.1, read on the forward strand.
GGCTGACCTCGATCGCCTTCGCCCGCGGCCCCCACCACCAGTGGGGGCCCATGCTGACCAGCTGGAACATCCGCGAGCATCGCAAGCCGTTCGCGCCGACCCAGTTCCCCACCGAGTTCGAGTGGGTGTCGCCCGGCGGCGACGGCCTGCTCACCCACTACATGGCCGCCCACTACTCGGCCGGCTTCAGCCTCGACGCCGCCCAGGACCCGCAGACCGCGGCGGCGGAGCTGCACGAGCTGTTCACCCAGCTGAGCCCGGCCGCCGCGACCCGCAACGTCATGATCCCGATGGGCAGCGACTTCAGCCCACCCATGCGCTGGGTCACCGAGCTGCGCGAGGCCTGGGACGAGCGGTACCCGCAGGTGCGGCTGCGGTACGGCCTGCCGCGCGACTTCTTCACCGCCGTGCGGGACGAGCTCGCCGCGAGAGGTGTGCACGCCACGCCGCAGACCCGCGACATGAACCCGATCTACACCGGCAAGGACGTCACCGCGATCGACACCAAGCAGGCCCACCGCCGGGTGGAGACGCTCCTGCTGGACGCCGAGAAGTGGGCCACCTTCGCCGCGCTGCACGGCGCCGCCTACCCCGCCGCAGCCGTCGACAAGGCGTGGCGGCTGCTGCTGTTCGGCGCACACCACGACGCGGTCACCGGCACCCAGTCCGACCAGGTCTACCTCGACCTGGTCGCCGGCTGGCGCGAGGCGCACGACCTGGCCGCCGACGTCGACCGGTCGGCCCGCCGGCACCTGGCCCGCCACGTCGACACCCGCGGGGACGGCACCGCGGTCGTCGTGTTCAACCCGCTGGCGCACCCCCGGACGGACACCGTCGACCTCGAGATCGACCTCGACCCGGCCGTGGGCGTCACGCTCACCGACGACGGCGGGGCCCCGGTCCCGTACCTCACCGAGGTCCTCACGCACGCCGCCGACGGGCAGCCGGGCCGGGCGCTGCTGCGGTGGGTCGCCCGCGACGTGCCGTCGATGGGCTACCGCACCTACCGCCTGCTGCCGGGCACCGGGGAGGCGTCGGCGTCCGCGTGGCAACCCGCCGAGGGAGCGGGCATCGCCAACGGTCGCTACCGGGTTCGTGCGGACCCCGCGCGGGGCGGCGCCCTGACCGAGATCACCGACCTCGCCGCCGGCCGGGACCTCCTCCCGCCGGGCCGGGTCGGCAACGAGCTGGTCTGCGTCGCCGAGCACCGCGACCATCCCGAGTTCGGCGAGGGCCCGTGGCACCTGCTCCCGCACGCCGTCGCCTGGCGCAGCGCGGACACCCCGGCCACCGTCACCGTCGAACGCTGCCCGATCGGCGAGCGCATCACGGCCACCGCCGAGATCGACGGATGCCGCTACACGCAGCAGACCACCCTGTGGTACGGCATCGACCGGATCGACTTCGCCACGGGCATCGACGGGTTCGCCGCCACCGACCGGCTCCTGCGGGTGCGCATACCCTGCGACGTCCCCGGCGGCATGCCCGTCAGCGAGACCGCGGCCGCCGTCATCGGCCGTGGCTACGCCCTGCTCGACGCCGACGCGGCGGAGCACCCCCGGACTCTGGACAACACTGCGCACCAGTGGTTCGGCCTCGGCGCGGCACTGACCGTCCACCTGCACGACCCACAGGATCGCTCAGGGAGTGCTGACCGCTCGCGAGCGGTGTCCATCGCCGAGATCGTCGTCCCCGACGGCGACGAGGGCCTGCCCTCGACCCGGCGGCTCGCCGTCGGGCTGGCCCGGGCGGGCGTCACCGCCACCGTGACGCGCGCGACGGGCAACCGTTACGGCGCGCTGGACACCGACTCCAACCTCCCCGACTGCCGCGTCGCGATCGGCACCCCGCAGCGCAACGCGTTCGTCGCCGAGCTCCTCGACCGGGCACCGGCGCCGTTCGCCGCCGAACTCGCCGCTCAGCTCGCGGCCACCGGCACGGCCCGGCTCTGGGTCCCGGCCGAGCGGCCGCTCGGCGAGGTCTGGAGGCCGGGTGCCGACGTGCGCTCGATCCGGGACCTGCCCGTCCTGCTGGTCGCCGGCAACGACGCGGACGCCGAGCGGCGGGCCCTCACCGGGCTCCTCGACGACGCCGGCGACGCGAACGTGCACGTCACGCAGCCGTCCGCGCTGCACCACGGCGAGACGACCGTCGACGACTACGCCGTCGCCCTGCTCAACCGCGGCACCCCCGGCTTCGCGGTCGAGCCCGACGGCACGCTGAACATGTCGCTGGCCCGCGCGTGCACCGGCTGGCCCACCGGGACCGCGATCAACTTCCCGGACCTCAACGCACCCGGCGGGCGCAGCTTCCAGCACCTCACCAGCCGGCGCTTCGAGTACCACCTGGTGAGCGGCCCCGGCGGATGGCGCACCGCCGGGTTCGTCGCCGCCGGCCAGTCCGTCAACCATCCGCTCGCCGCGACCGCCGCGCCGGCTGGCGACGGGGCGCTGCCGGCCACCGGATCCCTGCTGAGCGTCGAGCCCGCCGGGGACTTCGTCGTCACCGCGGTCAAGCCGCTGGGGGAGCCGCTCGCCACCGGCTCCGCGACACCCGCCGACCCGTGCGACAGCCTGGTCGTCCGCGGCTACGAGCCGCACGGCCGGTCCGGCAGCGTCGCGATCCGCCTCGCCGGCGGTATCGCCGCGGCCTCGGCCGCCGACCTGCTCGACCGTGCCGGCGCGCCTCTCGAGCACGACGGCCGGGAGCTGCGGTTCGACGTCGAGGGGTACCGGATCACGTCGTTGGCCCTGTCACCGGCCCGCGCCGAGCGGGGCGGGACAGCGCTCGCGGCGAGCACCGAACCCGTGCAGCCCGTGTTCACCCGCTACTGGCTGCACAACTGCGGCCCCGCGCCCATGGGCAACCTGCCGGTCGCGCTCACCCTGCGGCCCGACGACCAGCCGCACAACGACGGCGCCGCGGCCGGCGTGCGGCTGTGCGCCCAGGTCGTCTGCGACGACACCGACGCCGGCTACGACGGGGAGCTGCTCGTCAGCGCGCCGGAGGGCTGGATCGCCACCCCTCAGTCGAAGTGGGTGACCGTCGCCGCGGGCGGCCACCTCGGCGTGCCCGTCACCGTCACGGCGCCCGACGACGCCGAACCCGGCTGGTACGCGGTCGCGGCGAGCATCACCCACCGGGGCCAGGAGCTGCAGGACGCCCTCGTCGTGCCAGTGGGCCGGCCCGCATCCGGGCCGCTGCTGCACGCCCGCGCCGAGGACCGGGAGCTCACGCTGACCCCCGGGGCGCGTGGCCACGTCCGCGTGCGGGTGAGCCACGACCTGCGCACCCCGCTGCAGGGGCACGCCCAGCTCATCACCCCGCACTACATCTGGCCGCTGACGAGCGAGCTGACCCGGGGCTTCACCATCGCGCCCGGGTCCACGCAGAGCGTCGAGTTCCCCCTCACCGTCCCGGTCGGGACGCCACCCGGGGAGTTCTGGGCCCAGCCCAAGATCTGCGCCTTCGGCCGGATCGTGTACTGCGAACCCGTCCGCGTGGTCATCCGCCCGCGGTGAGGCGGAAGATCGGCCAGCCGATCTCGGTGCGCCAGCGGGCCGGATCGTCGGTGTCGCGCGGGCCGACGAGGTACGTCTCGTGGATCGGGCCGTCGACGGCCAGCGCGTGGTCGACCACCCAGGCGCCGAGCCGGCCGTAGGTGACGTCGATGTCGTCGTGCGGGCCCGGGTGCACGGCGACGGCGAGCTCAGCCGCCGGCAGGTCGAGGACCTCGATGCGGTCGGACGCGTGCGGGTCGTGGACCGGGCGGTACACCGTCATGGTGCCGGCGCCCTCGGTGAACAGTTCGTTGGCGTAGCGGCCGCCCGGCGGGCCGGTGCGCCCGGCCGGCGGGTACGCCGCGTCGAGTTCGGCCATCGCCCCGTCGTACCACTGCAGGGAGTCGGCCAGCCGTACGTCGCCGGTGATGGCCGCCACCCTCCGCGCGGCGACCGAGCGGAGCTCGATCCGCAGCCCGGGATCGTCGGGTCGCAGCAGGTGGCGCAGTGCGACGACGGCGCCGCGGGTGCGGTCCAGCGCGTCCTCCAGGCGGCGCAGGTGGCCGGTGATCAGTTCGGTGCGGGCCCGCGGGTCGTCGGTGGCGATGATCGCCTTGACCTCGGCCAGCGGCACGTCGAGCTCGCGCAACCGGTGGATCACCTGAGCCTGCGGAATCTGGTCGGGGGAGTAGTAGCGGTAGCTGGTGTGCGGGTCGACCGCCGCCGGTTCGAGCAGGCCGGCCTCGTGGTATCGCCGCAGGGTCCGCACGCTCAGGTGGGTCACCGTCGCGAACTCGCCGATCGTCAGGCCCGTACGCATACGACGCACTCTGCACCTTCCCGCCGGGAGAGGGTCAACACGCTTGACCCTCTCCCGGCGAGAGGGCCGACGGTAGACCCATGCACGCAATCACACGAGATGCCCTGCCCACCGTCATTACCGAGTACCTCACCGCGCACCAGGCACGCGACCTCGACACGGCCGTCGCCCACTACACGCCCGACGGGATTGTGACCGACGAGGGGAACACCTACCGCGGCCCCGACGAGATCCGCGCCTGGCTGTCCCGCGCGGCGAGCGAATACACGTACACGTCCGAGTTCGTCGGGGCGTACCAGCTGGATGACCAGCACTTCGACGTGGTACATCACCTGGAGGGTGACTTCCCGGGTGGCGTGGCCGACCTGCACTTCCGGTTTGCGCTGCGGGACGCGCGGATCGCCGGGCTGGTGATCGAGCCGTGAGGACCTGGTTCATCACCGGAGGAACCCCCGGCGGGTTCGGGATGGCCTACGCCGAGGCGGCGCTCGAGGCCGGAGACCGGGTGGTCCTGACCGCCCGGCGGACCGAGCCGCTCGACAGCTGGGCGAAGACCCTCCGGGACCGTGTACTCGTGCTGCCGCTCGACGTGACCGACGCCCCCGCGGTCCGGGATGCGGTGGCCGCGGCCGAGGCCCGCTTCGGCGGCATCGACGTGCTGGTCAACAACGCCGGCCGGGGCTGGGTCGGGTCGGTCGAGGGGATGCCCGACGCGGCTGTGCGCGACCTGTTCGAGCTGAACTTCTTCGCCGTGTTGACCGTGACGCGCGCGGTGCTGCCGGGGATGCGCGCCCGCGGCACCGGCTGGATCGTGAACATGTCCTCGGTGGCCGGCCTGCGCGGCGTGGTCGGGTTCGGGTACTACACCGCCGCCAAACACGCGATCGAGGGCCTTACCGCCGTGCTGCGCGAGGAGGTGGCCGATCTCGGCATCCGGGTGCTGGCCGTCGAGCCCGGAGCGTTCCGCACACACGCGTACGCGGGGTTCGCCGGCGAGGCGCTCCGGGAGCCGGTCGCCGCCTACGCGCCGCTGCTGGAGCGGGTCCGCGCCACGATGATCGACCAGGACGGCCGCCAGCCCGGAGACCCGGCCCGTGGTGCCCGCGCCGTCCTCCAGGCCATGAGCCAGGATCCCCCACCGCACCGCCTGGTCCTCGGCGGCGACGCCTTCGAGGCGGTCACCGCGGAACTGGAGGCGGCCCTGGCCGGCATCCGCGCGGGTGAGGGCCTGGCCCGCGGCGCCGACTTCCCGGTCGATCCGGCCTGAGGGCCGACGTCGCTACGACGCAGGCGGCGGCGAACAGACAGCGGCCCGGGGCGATCACGCCCCGGGCCGCTCGGCTGAGCCCCCACGACGTGTCGCGAGGCGGCGGCGCAGGAGGCCGACGGCCAGGCCGGCGACGCCGAGGGCGAGCGGGACGGGCAGGAAACCGCTCTGGCCGCCGTCGTCCCAGTAGGGCAGCCAGCCGAAGGAGGGGGCGGCGAGCAGGACGGACGGCAGGATCCACGCGGTGGCCCGGGATCGCGCATCGCGGCCGAGGGCGCGGGCCCGCGTGGCGATGCCCAGGCCCAGCGCGAGGCAGGCCGGCGTGACCTCCAGCATGAGCAGGCCCGCGACCTCCTCGACGCCTTGAAAGCCGTACTCGTCGTGGTAGTCCCCGGTCCGGGTGATGGCGGTCGCGGCGATGAGGCCGCTGACGTACGCCCAGATGCCGATCACGATGAGCACCCAGCCGACGACCACGCCGCGCGGCCGCTTCCGCCGCTGCCGGGCGGGTGGCGCGGGCTGCCGGGCCAGCGATCGCGGTCAGCCGGTCCTCGCCGTAGTACGTGATCAGCCCGG
>NZ_JBEXCY010000246.1:0-15981 GCF_040605515.1 Dactylosporangium sp. NPDC005572
TGGGGACGCGTGTCGGAGTTCCGCAGAGTCTCCCCAGGCCACTGGCTAGGTGAGGCGCGAAGGGGATGATCATGGGCCGATCGAGCGTCGATCCCATCGTCTACCTTGACTACAACGCCACCACGCCGATCCGACCCGAAGCGCTCGATGCCATGACGAGAGCGCTAGCCACGGTCGGTAATGCGTCGAGCGCACATAGTCCTGGCCAACAGGCGTCTCGTGCCGTCGAACAAGCCCGCGCGCACCTTGCCGCTCTGTTGGATTGCAGCCCAACAGAACTGACGTTCACCTCGGGGGCCACCGAGGCGAACAACCTGGCGATACGGTCTGCAGTCGAGCCGGGTCGAGCGATCGTGATCAGCACCGTCGAGCACACGGCAGTTACCGAGGCCGCGGAAGCGGTCGCGGCAGCTTGCGCCTCGACCGTGTATACCGTCCGGGTACATCACGACGGAACGCTTCGCCTCGACGACCTTGAAGCGGCACTCGCCGAGCGCCCAGCGTTGGTGTCGATCATGGCGGCCAACAACGAAACCGGCGTCGTCAACGATCTTTCCGTGGTCGTCAAGCTCGCCCATGATGCCGGATCGCTCGTTCATACCGACGCCACGCAGCTCGTCGGTCGGCTTCCGATCGATGTGCGGGAACTCGACATCGACCTGCTCTCGCTGTCTGCGCACAAGTTCGGGGGTCCCCAAGGCGTCGGCGCCCTGTTCGTTCGGCGCGGCGCTCTCGTGGCGATCCAACCGCTCGCCTTCGGGGGCGGTCACGAGCGCGGTCGGCGACCCGGCACCCTCAACGTTGCGGGCATTGTCGGGCTTGGCGCCGCGGCCGCAGCTGCCGCGAGCAGGCTTGATCAAGAAGTCGCTGAGATTCGTGCGTTGCGGGACCGTTTGGAGGCCGGAGTGCTCGCGGAACTGCCGGACACGCGACTCAACGGCAGGCTCGATAGCCGGCTGCCGGGTGTGTCCAGCATGACCTTCAGCGGGCTTCCCGCCGACGCCGTACTTGCCGCCATGCCGGCCGTCGCCGCGTCCGAGGGCAGCGCCTGCGCCGCTGGGGCTTTGGAACCGAGCCGGGTCCTGCTGGCGATGGGACTGACGCGCGACGAGGCCGAGTGCACCGTCCGCTTCTCGCTTGGCTATGCGACCACCACCGACGACATCGACAGGGCCGTCGGTTACATCACCGAGGCCGTACGCCACGTGCGCGCCACCATAGGCGACCCAACCGTTGAGGCAACGCCTTCAACGGCTGGGCCGGAAGAATAGCGGAGACAGGATGCTTGAAACGAAGCTCAAAGACGTCGCCGAGCCGTCGTTCTCCCGCCATGAAACCTTCCACCCCCGGTTCGGCTGGCTCCACAAGGGCTACAGCGCACTGACCGACCCGAACGTCGGCAATGAGGTCTTCCTGCGGGACAACGCCACCGTCACGCTCGGCGTGGGTAAGAACATGGTCAACGCCATCCGCTTCTGGTCGTATGCGTTCAAGCTGACGGTCGAGTACCTGAAGGACCCCACCTCACGCGCCTACGCCGCGGCCCCGACCTGGGAAGCCCGATGGCTGCTGAACGAAGACGGCGCCGACCCGTATCTCGAAGACGCCGCCAGCCTGTGGCTTCTGCACTGGTGGCTGCTGGCCAAGCCGTGTTACGTGCCGACCTGGTGGGTCGCGTTCCACGCGCAGTCCACGTCCAGATTCACCCTCAACGACCTCACCGAGACCACGCTGCGGCACGTCCGGCTCGCTGGCTGGGAATCGCCGGCCGAAGCGTCAGTCGCTAAGGACGCAGACTGCCTGACCAAGATGTACGCCCGGCGCCGTGATCCCAACGCCAACTCACCGGGCAGCTTCGAGGACCTCCTTGACTCGCCCTTTCGCGAGCTGGGCCTGCTCGAAGCAACCGGGTTCGGTCGAGGCAACGCCGCCCACCGCTGGCACTTCACGAACAACGCCCGCACCTCGCTGCCGCCACGGCTGGTGGCCTACGCCTGCCTCGACTACGCCTCACGCAACGAGTCGCTGCGGCTGGGCGGCTCGATCGCGCTCGCACGACTGGCCAACGAACCGGGCGGACCCGGACGCGCCTTCCGACTGCGCGAGCCTGAGATCGCTAACGCGCTGCACGATGTGGCGAGCGAACACCCAGAACTAACCGTCGTGGAAGGCATTGGGCAACGCAGTCTCGCCTTCGCCAGGGATCCAAAGGCTCTCGCCTGGGACGTGCTGGACGGCTACTACAACAACGTTCGCGCGCAGCCAGGCTTCCCTGATCGCGAGGCATGGTATGCCGGGCAGCCAGCTGGAGTGCTGCGCGAGATACACCGGCGCAACCGCATCGACCTCCTCGACCAGCGCACGCTCGACCGACTGACCGGAGCTGGGGTATGACGACCAAGCACCGCGCGACCAAGGCCACGCGGCAGGCACCCGCCGGAATCACGATCGTCAGCAACCGCCTACGGTCGACGAATCTGGAGCGGGACCTTCGGGACACGCATCTCGGACCAGTGCACGTCGGTATCCGCGCCCAGGACATGCTCGACCGGGTCGCCGCCGCCCTAGAGGATCCGTCGCGCACCCGCGCCTGGTCATTGACCGGCCCCTACGGATCCGGCAAGTCGACCCTCGCCCTGGTCACTGCCTCCTTGCTCGGCCGCGACATCGCCCGCCGGGCCGAGGCCGACAAGGTCCTGGCCGAGGCGAGCCCGGCTCTAGCCCACCGATTCACTGCAGCGCGTGACAGTCTCGCGCCCGAAGGACTCATCACCTGCGTCACGACCGCCCGCCGCGAGCCGCTGCTCGACAGCGTCGCAAGTGCGCTGCGCGACGGCGTCAGCTACGCATGGAGCCGCAAACAGACGCCAAAGGATGTCCGGGAAGCGCTCGTACCCCTGAGCGAGCCAGGGTTCGGCAACTCAGACGTACTTGCCGCCATCCGAGTCCTCTGCCAGCACGTCCCGACACTCCTCGTGATCGACGAGTTCGGCAAGACGCTGGAGCACCTGGCCTCGCGAGGCGAGTTCGCCGATGCCGGCAGCGACGTCTTCCTGTTGCAGGAACTCGCCGAGCTTGGCGCCGGCACCCGTGGATTGCCGCTCTACCTGCTGACACTGCAGCACCTGTCGTTCGCTGACTATTCCTCGCGCACAACGGCGCTGCAGACCCGCGAATGGGCCAAGATCCAGGGCCGGTTCGAAGACGTCCTCATGACCACCCACCTCGGTGATGCCGTCGAGCTGATCCGACGCACGCTAGAGCAAGACAATGTCTCTGCCAGGGGACGCAAGCTCATCGCCGCTCACGCCGCCGCGTCAGCGGAGGCGTGGACCGCACGCGGTTTGGAAGGCATCCTGCCGGCTGACCGCGACATGTTCGCCGATGTCTACCCGCTCCACCCGCTCACCACGGTCGTCTCGCCCCTACTCGCTGCCCAGATCGGCCAACACGACCGCAGCATGACGGGCTTCATCGCCAATGATGAACCGCACACCGTCCGGCGGTTCCTCGAAAGCTACGCAACGGCCAACGCTGCGTCGGCGTCGACGATCCATCTCGCCGATGTCTTCGACTACTTCTTCACCACCGGCCGAACAACGATCCTCGCCTCAGCAAACGCCAGCCGCTGGATGGAGATCGACAACCGCATCACCGAGGCCAACGGCCTGCCTGAGGAAGATCAGGTCATCCTCAAGACTATCGGCATGCTCAACCTCGTCGACTCCTCTGGCGCGCTGCGGGCGAGCATGGACACGATCCTGTTCGCGCTGTGCGATCCCACCGCGATCAACGACGACGCAACACGGCAACAACTGGCCGACCGTGTCACCGACCTCTGCACCCGCGGCTTCCTGGTCTACCGCGAGTTCAGCGACGAGTACCGGGTCTGGCGCGGCAGCGATGTCGACCTCACCGGCCACATCGAATTGCTGATCAACAGCTGTGACGATCACGCCGCCGTCGGCGTGGTGTCCAACTATTTGCCGACCGCAGTCGTCGCCGGCAAACACAGCCAACGCACCGGCATGCTGCGCCACTTCCTGACCAAAGCCACCGACGTAGCATCTCCCACCATCACCGGGCCCTCCGCCGCAGAAGCTGCCGACGGTCTCCTCGTGTTCCATTTCGGTGACGTCGACTCCATTCCGGCCATCCGTACCGAACGACCGGTCATCGTCGGCGTGACCGCGGACGCGAAGGGCGTCCTGAGTGCCGCCCGCTACCTGCATGCCCTCCAGGAACTTCCCGACAACGTCGACCTCGACGCGGTCGCCAGCCACGAGGTCAGTGAGCGAACCGCCCAGGCCGGAGCGGAACTCGCTACCCGGGTCGCCGAAGCGTTCGCACCCAGCCAACCGGCCGCCAGCTGGTTCCTGCTCACCAGTGAAGCCGGCACCGCACGCTGGTCGGAATCCGCTCCCGAGATCACGGGACGAAGCCTCGCCGCGCTCGTCTCCAGCGCCTGCGAAACCGTGTTCCCTCAGGCGCCACACATCCGCAACGAGATGCTCGGCCGGCACACGCTCACCAGCCAAGGAGCGAAAGCTCGACGCGAGTTGATCCTTGCGATGATCAACTCGCCTACGCGGCGATACCTTGGCATCGAGGGCTACGGGCCCGAGCGGGCCATGTACAGCGGTGTACTGGAATTCCTCAAATTGCACCGCCCCACCGAGAGCCGCAGCGACGAAGATACTGAACTCCTACCCTTCGGGTTCTGCGAGCCGGACGCCGACAACCCACTGCACCCTGCGTGGAGCGCCATGTGCGCGCGCATGCAGACAGCAACCGACCAGCCACTGCCGCTCAACGCGCTCAACGACCTGCTGGAGGCACCGCCCTTCGGTGTCCGACCCGGCGTCATCCCGATCATCGTGCTCACCGCGCTGATCATCAACAGCCAAGAGATCGCAGTCTTCGAGGACGGCACCTACCAGACCAGGCTCACCGAGGCGCTGGCCGAACGAATGCTCAAGAACCCCGAGCGGTTCTCCGTCAAGGCGATGGGCGTCCAGGCCGGGCCGCGTAAAGCCGTCGTCACCGAGATCGCCCAGGAGCTCGGCACCCGAGTGCCTCCGGCCCCGCCGCCCAACGTGCGTAATGTGGCGCCGCTGGCCATCACCCGGGATCTCCTCGACCGTGCGCGGACCTTGACCTCATATGCGGACCGAACCCAGCAGCTCAGCGAGCCGGCCCGTGCGGTACGGACTGCGCTCAAGGTGGCGCGTGAACCGGACACGCTTCTGTTCAACGATCTCCCGGTCGCTCTCGGGCTCCCTCCGATCCCTGCGCGAGGGAAGGTCGGCGCCGAGGTTGCACGCACCTACGCGCAGTCGCTCACCTCCGCCCTGGCTGAGATTTCCGACGCTGACCAGCGCCTGCGCGAGCAGGCCATCCAGGCGATCGCCAACGCCTTCCATCTGCCGGCCCAGCTGCCTAAACTCCGCAAGCAGCTCGCCGCGATGACCAGGCACCTCGCCGACGTCACCCTTGTCGAGGCACGTCTACGAGGTGTCATTGCCCTCGCCCAGGACGAGGCGCTCAGCGACGAGGACTGGGTCGATCCGTTCGTCGTGCGGATCGTGGGCCGCGGACTGTCGGACTGGCGCGACGGGGACATCACCACCTTCGGCAATGAGGTCCGCGCCGTCGCACGCTCCATCGAACGCCTCGCCCACCTTCACCAACCCGTCGAACCCGTCGAGGCCGACGATTCGTTCAGCACCCGCGCGATCACACTGACCCAGGCCGACGGCCAGGAAGTACACACCGTCGTCCACATCCCGGAAGCCCAGCGCGCCGCCGCTCACAAGCTCGTTGCGAAGGCGATTGCGGACGCCCGCCGTGAAATCGGCGAACACGGGGAACGGGTCCTACTCGCGCTCCTCGCCGAAAATGTCATACACGAGCAGGACACTGGCAGCGACGTCGCACCACGCTCTCGAAGGAAGCCAACACGATGACCGCACCCAGGCCGCGCACCCCCGACCAGACCCGCCACGTCCTCGGCATCTCTGGGGGCAAGGACTCCTCCGCCCTGGCCATCTACATGCGATCCAAGGTGCCGCAGATGGAGTACTTCTTCTGCGACACCGGCGCGGAGCTGCCCGAGACATACGACTACCTCAACCGCCTCGAAGCTGCACTCGGCAAAGAGATCGTCCGGTTAAACGCCACCCGCGACTTCGACCACTGGCTCCAGGTCTACCAAGGCACCCTACCCAGCGCATCCATGCGCTGGTGCACCAAAAACCTCAAGATCAAGCCGCTGGAAGAGTGGCTCGGCGACAGCCCAGCGATCTCATACGTGGCTATCCGCGCCGACGAAAACCGCCTCGGATACGTCAGCACCAAGCCCAACATCAAGGCCGTCTTCCCCTTCCGGGAGGACGGGATCGACCGCGACGGCGTCAACCGCATCCTCGAGGAGGCCGGCACCGGCCTACCCGCCTACTACGAATGGCGCACCCGCTCCGGCTGCTACTTCTGCTTCTTCCAGCGCAAGCACGAGTGGCTCGGGCTCGCCGATCGCCACCCCGAACTGTTCGAACAGGCCGTCGCGTACGAAGACAAGGTCAACTACCAGGAAACTGCAATGCGTGGCCGGCAGTACACCTGGTCACAAGGTGAGTCACTGCGAGAGCTCCTCGGCCGCCGCACCGAAATTGAGGAGCGCCACGCCGTTGCCCTTGAGCGGGCCGCGCGAAAGCCGCGCCCGAACCTGCCTTTGATCGAGGTTCTCGCCGACGCACTCGACGACGACAACGACGAGGCCGGCTGCGCCGTCTGCCACCTCTAACCGGAAAGCCCCTCGACAACGGGCACCACCAGGAACAACACGTCCCGGTTCTTCGCCAGCTTATTGTACGGCTGTGACCACCAGTTGCTCGCCGCGCCAGCCGCTGGAAATACGCCAATCGCGGCGGCGCGGCGACTAACGGTGTGCACGAAAAGCCCAATTACCGGGCCGACCGCCTGGGCCTGCTCCAGATCGACAAGGTCCGCTACCAATGATTCCGACAGACCAATCATCAACTCCGGCGTACGAAAAGTGCCCGTCGACCGCTCCACCATCGATGGCGGAACAATCGGGGCGACTATCTCCCGGAAAGACTCATGGGAAACGGCAAAGGCAATCTGCACCTCGCGGCGGTCACGAAGACGTGCTTCGGATATCACCGGTACTCCAATGTCTATTGGGCAAATCCCTAGACAGTGACCCGTGAACGCTGCAGAAGGTCAAGTCGACCTGGCCCCGACGACGCCCACAACGGAGTGACTACCGCTCGCCAAGTGCCGCTAAACGTCTGCATTTGCCGACGACGCCGCCATGCCAAGCCACGAAGCCGGCCCAGCCTTCCTGCCGGTCCGACGGCGAGAGCGGGACCTTGAGCGACCCTGCAGACGACGCGGACCTACCCAGGACCTCGCCTCACAAGCACACTGCAGACAACGTGCGTGGGCATGCAGAATAGGAACCATGGACGGTATACGGCCGATCTCACGTGACCGTACGGCCATCACACGGCCACACCTGTCCAAGCCCATCTCGCTCGCCGTCGCCGACGGCATCCTCACCCACGAGTCGAGCTTGTTCGACTACGGCTGCGGGCGCGGCGACGACGTGACACGCATGCGTGCACTTGGGTACAAGGCACATGGGTGGGACCCAGGACACCACCCAGACGCCGACATCCGGGCCGCTGACGTCGTCAACCTCGGCTACGTCGTGAACGTCATCGAAGACCCGGCTGAACGCGCACACGCACTCCGATCCGCCTGGTCCCTCGCCAAAAACGTCCTGATCGTCGCAGCACGACCCGACTGGGAGGCACGAACCGTTAGCGGTCAACGCCACGGCGACGGAATCATCACCGGCCGAGGCACCTTCCAACGGTTCTTCACTCAGGAGGACCTTCGCTCGTGGATCAACGATGAGCTCGAAGCCAGCTGCATCGCCGCAGCACCTGGCATCTTCTACGTCTTCCGTGAGGAAGCCCGCGCTCAGTCCTTCCTGGCCTCCCGCATTCGGCAACGGCCCGTTCCGGTGCGCCACCCTAAGATCCGCCAAGACCTCTTCGACGCCCATCGCGATGCGCTGGAGGAATTATCCCGGTTGGTTACGAGCCGCGGCAGGCTCCCGGAACCATGGGAACTGACCGGCCCCGCGGGTCAGCTTCTTACCGTCTTCCCCTCGATCAAACGCGCCGCCGCGATGCTCCGAGAAGCCGTCGGTGCCCAGGATTGGGACAAGGACGTCGAATCCGCGCGGCATCGCGCTGCGGACGACCTTCTCGTCTATCTAGCGCTCGCCGCTTTCACGGGACGCCCGAAGGTGTCCAACCTGCCAAGAGACATCGCCCTTGACGTCAAAGCCCTGTTCGGATCGTATCGAGCTGCATGCGACCAGGCCGACCATCTGCTGCATAGCGTTGCCGACCAGGAGGCGCTCAACGCTGCCTGCGGCCAATCCCACGTCGGTAAACTCACTGCCGATGCGCTGTATGTACATACCAGCGCCCTCGACTCGCTCAGTCCACTTTTGCGCGTCTACGAAGGCTGCGCTCGGGCTCTCACAGGAACAGTCGCGGAAGCCACGCTCATCAAATTTTCAAGAACCGACGCAAAGGTATCTTATCTCGCCTACCCGGACTTCGACCGAGATCCCCACCCCGCACTCCAAACATCGCTACGGGCGGACCTCCGTCGGCTGCACGTGAAGTACCTCGACTTTAGAGATTCGGCAAACCCGCCCGTCCTTCACCGGAAAGAGACGTTCGTACCGGTTGACTACCCGGCTCGCGAGAAGTTCGCCCGGCTCACCCGACAGGAAGAACGCGCCGGGCTGCTTGACGTCACTTCGACTATAGGCACCCGCAACGGATGGCAACGCCGCCTCGACGACCTCGGCTATCAGATTTCCGGTCACCGCATCAGTCGAATTGCTTTAACGGCCGACTAGGTTGGATCGCAGCTGTAGCGGTACCGGCGACGTTCAGTCGAGCACGAACTGACGGCGCGAAAGACGTACTGCCAGACACCGTTGAGGTTGACGGCTGAACCGCCGGGCACCGGGTGCATGCCGGCTTGAGTCGGGCTGCGTCGGGCTGCGTCGGGCAGCGTCGGGCTGCGTCGGTCAGAGCGGTGTGAACCGTTGGACCCACCGGAACACGGTCACGTGGTCGACTTCGGCTCCGCTCTCCAGGAGCAGGTCCTCGACGTCGCGGGAGAACAGCGCGTATCGCAGGTACCGCCGGACTACAACCACCATCACCTCCGGCGGAACTGGAGCCCGGTAGGTGCCGACCGCAGTGGCAACGCCGGACGCCGGCGGGTAGCAAGCCGCGCCCCGCAAGCGTGCCTCGATCTTGCCCACGGCCCATGCAACAGCGCCATGCAAGCGCTCTTACCGACGGTGGATTGAGGATCGTCACCCCCGCCACCCTGCTGGCCTCGCACCGCCGACCGGACCGCCGGCACTGGCCATACCCGGACCGACCCGGACGACCAACGATCAGCGACGACGTCCGTCCTGGTCTGCGGCTGGCCACACGTTCGGCTGAGATCGCCTCTTGGCTACCTCCTCCCAGGACACTTCTGCGATACAGGCGGATGTCACCCACGGCACGAGAACAACGCCCCGTGCGCTGCGCACGACTGGTGCTCGGCTCGCGGCGTGGTTCACATCTGCCACTCAGTCGCTGGTGTTCGAGAACGCGAGTGTCATTTGCGCCCGGTCCAGCAGCAGCCGACCTCTGCCCTCCTTGATCATCCGTAGCGGGTCGGCGACGCGGGTGATGGTCGGAGCCGCGGTAACGGCGTTGGTGACCCGGTAGATGAAGTAGCGGCTGCCATGGAGGCTGGCCTCGAGGAGCTCGGCTTGGGAGAGGTAGAAGGGCTCCCCGGGGTCGTCCGCCTTGGTGGACTTGACCTCGATGTTGATAACCTGGTCGTCGATGTCGATGCTCTGGATGTCGAACGGCGCCAGCTCGTCGTCCTGCGACACCCAGACGACGAGGTCCGGGTTCTTGCCCGCTTTGCATAGCCGCTCGCGTTCCGCGTGGTACACCACCTCCTCGCCGCGCCTGCCGATCTGGCGTTTCTCCGCCTCTGACTGGATCGACGGGGCGGTCGAGGTTCCGCCGCCCGTCCAGCTCCGCCCGTTTCCGCCGGTCGGTGGAACGGAGGAGCCCAACTGGCCATCGACGATCCGCACCTTGCCGTAGTCCACGGGTACTAGCGGCGTCGTAGTCGGCGACTGTCCGGCGGTTTCGGTCGGCTTCGCGGCGACTGGTGAGGGCGGGGCCGGTGCGGACGCGGGCGGTGCGGACACCACCGGTCGGGGGAACGGCAGCGGAGACGGCGCCGCGGTCGCTTCCCCGCTTCGGCCCGGTGCTTGCCGGCCGGCCTGCGACAGAAACGAATCGAGGACGTTGCCCGGCTCGTCGTCGTCCACGGTGAGCCCGAGTTGCTCGCGGGCCTCGGTGATGTCCTCGGGTCGGATGCGCCGATCGGCCATCATGCGCCGGCGGTCGTCGGCCCGAGCGGTGAACAACATCGTGACGGCATCCGCCAGAGCTGGAGTCCCGAGGTGCTGGGCGAGCTGGCGACCGAACGGGAACCAGTGCGGAACCCCGGCGGTGGGATCGAGTTCGAGGTAGGCGGTGCCGATCTGGTAGGCCCGACCGTGGCGCCGCTCGGGACGGGTGGCGATATAACAGACGGCGTCCTCGCGCTCGACCGTCACGCCGTCGTACTCGTAGCGAAGCACAAGGCTGTCGCAGACAACCAGCTCCAGCCGACTAAGGGCGTTGCGGGCGCCGCCCTCGGCCCGGGGGTACTCCGCCCGGACCAGCGCCAGCAAGTAGGGCTTGACATCGTCTACCAGGGCGTGGACCGCGGCGAGGGCCGCGTCGTGACGATGGGGACCGCCGGGCATGGCCGACGTCTTGACCACGTCGTCTAGCTTGGTGAGGGATAAGTAGCGCACGAGCCGGTTGAGTCGCTCGGCGCTCAGCACGGGGCGGTCTTGCTCCCAGGTGTCCCGCAGCAGCGGGTCTTCGGCGCACGGCGGCCGCGCAACGAAGGTCGGCCGACCGTTGTGGCTCGCGAGCACGCGAACGGTATCCGGCTTGGGGTGCGGCGTCGTCTGGTCGCCCAGGACTTCTTCGAGGGCGCGTTGGACGTAGCGGGCGGCGAGTTCGATCTCACGGGTGGTTTCGCCGAGCTCGACCGCCTCAGTAGCGATGCCGTCGAGCAACGGGAGGAGGTCCTTCGCCTTCGGTCGCGCGGCGTCCGTCAGCCCCAGCGCGGCCACGAGCGCGCCACCACCACGCATCCGGTACATCGACTCGGTGATACGCGGGATGCGCTCCTTGATGCGGCGCGGCATGTCGGTCTCGTCGACCCATGCCTCCTCGGGGCGTACGACATCGGTGTCGCCGCCACGGTCTACCGGAACCCACGGCCGCGAACGAAGGGCGTGGGCGAACAACGACTCGCAGGTACGGTCCCGATCGCCGGAGTGGCCGGTGTGGAGGCAGCGGAAGACCGCCCACATCGCTGGCTCATAGACGGTGCCCCACCGAAGGGCGAACTGCCTCCAGAGCGCGAGGAGCCGCCGCTCGTCCCGGCTTTCGATCAGATCCAGGTGCCGGTCCAGCCGGTAGGACAGCCAGAGTTGCTGCGACTGCGGATGGCCCTGCGGGCAACGCGCCGCCCGGCTGACCTGCGGCTGCGCCATCCACTCCTCGAACACGGGCCCACGATGCGGATGGCGGTGGGTGTGCCCGACCATGTAACCGTTGTAGTCGGCCGGTTTGGCCGCGTCGAGCCGGGGGTGGTCGATGACGCCGAGCATCCGGTAGAAGTCCATGTCAGCCTGAAACGAGTCGAAGTCAAACGGGACCTGGACGTCGAGGAACTCGGCCTGGCCGAATGGCCCGTAAAGCACCTCCAGATCGTCCGAGCGGGTCCAGTCGGCACCGAAGTAGACCTCGGCGCCGGCCCGGAGGCTCCGCCGCGTGCCATCGGCGGAACGCACTGGCACCAGAACGCGCCCCAACACCGGCACCAGTTCCTCGCTTCCAGCCAGGCGGACTCGGTGGTACGCCCGCAGCCCCGACATCGCTCGTTGGCGCTCGTCCGGGTCGGCCTGCGGGTTGACCAAAATCTTGATCAAGAAGTCCCGAATCAGGTCACGCCACTCGAACGGCCTCACTCCCAGGTCCTTCAGAAAGCCCTCAACACCCTCGATTGGCGGAACCTCGGCGATCGGCACCGGGATGTCGGGCGGGATCGATGAGTCGCCGCGCCCGCGCGGGAAGAAGACCACCTGCTCGCCAGGCGTCAGGAGCCGACCGCTGGTGGTTAGCACGCTCGGCACCTTGCGCAGCCGCGGCACTAGCTGCTGCCCGGTTTTGTTGCGCCAGTTGAGGAGGAACCCGTAGTAGGCGCCGATGGAGTCGCGGCTGGGCGGCTCTAGCAGCGCCAGAAACTCGTCGACCTCCATGACGCGCCCTGCCGAGCCGGACTGGAGGAACGCCCTTGTGGCGGCCAGCTCCTCGATGTCCGGCCGCAGCGTGGTGCCACCGTCGAGAACAGCCAGCGCATGGGCCTCAGCCCGGCTAGGGATGCTGGGTGGGAGCAGGCACACATCGACGGGCCTGGCCAGCGATCCATCGACGACCGGGAGGAAGGAGGTCCGGTTCAGCGCCTCTGTCCACAGTTGGCGCAACTGAGCTCCGGCTCCTGCGTTGGGCGCGACCAGAGCCGGCACGATCGCCCTGACCGCGGCGGCGCTGGCCCCACTGCGCACCACAAGGTCGACAGCGACGCGGTCCTCGATGAACTCCACAACGTGAGCCAGCAGCATCCGGTTGTAAGGTTCGGCCTCCGGCGTCGGGGCCAGGTGACGTCGGTCCATGCCCAACACGCACTCGGCGTGCACCATGACGTGCAGCCCAGGAATCTCTTCGGTCGGAAAGTAGACGTGCAGCGGAAACGTCTCGTCCGTCCGCGGAAGGCGGGCCTCGTCGAGGGCAACCGCCACGGCCCATCGGACAGTCTTGAGTTGGGTCCAGGCCTCACCCAGCGGCTCCAGAACCCGCGGGTCGGGGGCTGCCTCGTCGCGGTAGATGAGCCATTCTTCGACCGTCCCGCCGGCCTCGAGCCGAACGTGCTCCGCGCCGCCGTCCTCGCAACGGGTGACGGTGGCCGAGAAGTCCGAGGGCGTGCCGTGCAGGTCGAGCCGGTCGATCCCAGGCAGGAACAACAGCAGCCGCGGACGAAGGTTCTCCACCAAGTGCGCGGCGACGGTCTGCCGCTCAACGCCCTCGCGCAGCGGCAACCGGATGATCGTCAGAAACCCTTCCGCGCGCAGCCGGCGCACCTGCGCCGCATCTGATCCGAGATCCGCGTCGGCGACGGGAAAGGGAAACGCGTAAACGGGAAACCTCTGCCTAGCAGGCAAGGTCCCGAGCAGTTCGAGCAGTTCTCGGTGCAGCCGCTCGCCGTCGAATCGGAACGACGCCTGCGCCGAGACGATCTGCGGCTGGTCGGTGATCTCGCCGACAGACTTGAAGCCGAGCCCTTTGTGCCCGACAGCGGTTCCGGGACCCTTCGACGACCGCCCCAACGAGCAGATGGCGTCCACCTGCCGATCGCCGAAGCCCAACCCGTCGTCCGCCACAATCAAAGCGGTGTCGGTCAGCAAGAAGTACGCACGACCTGGAGTTCCAGCATCGACCGCCGCGTCGTTGGCGTTCTGGAGCAATTCGAACGGGTAGCGACCCGAGTACTGCTGCCGTACCAGTTCCTGCGCTCCGCCCCGTTCGTCCAGGCTCTTCAGGATGGTCTCGCGGAGACCGCTCTCGAGCTGGACGCGGATGGCGGCAAATTCCTGGTCGCGTAACCGCGTCGCCAAATCCATCTCCGGACTCCTCCCGACCGACACGGTAAGAAGGATGCCGCATGCCTCCGACAGATGCTTCGGTAGGCAAGGATCAACGTTGGTGGCGGCGTCCTGCGACGAATACAACGTGGGGACCATGCGCTCAAACCATAAGGGCCGACGGCTCTGCCGCCGTCGTAACGCTGGAGCGCCAGGTCGTACACCTTGGAACCAGGCTCGCTGCTCGGGAGCCACCGCTGCCAGCGGCCCCATCTCGCGCTGTGCCCCGTTGAACAGGCCCGCGACGCCGCCCGCTGCTGTCACGTCCGAGCGCACCGCGACGGCACGGCCGCCACGGGCACGGATGCTGGACACCACCAACTCGGCTCCCTCGGCGTCTGCCGCGTAGTTGACCACCACGCCGTACCAGACATCGACCGACGGGCGCACGAAAGTCCGTTGAGTCTTGCGCTGAGCCGGACAACCATCAGGGTGTCACGGACGAGTTCGGAATCTATGAACCGATGAGGGGTATGGCATGCGCGCAGGACTGACGACTAGCGTGCCGGCCCGGGCTGCTCGTCCATGCCCGATCCGGAGGCCCGCTTATTCAAGCATTGGCCACAGACGCTCGACCGCAAGCTCCGCTAGGCGCTGTCCGCGCTGGACCACATACGTGCTGGGCAGGATCGGTGCTACCTGCCCGTCGAGGAACTCGCAAAACGGCAGGTATGAGGCCGACTGCAGAACGCCCCTGGTCTTCTGAGCAAGACCCGGCAGTTGCTGCTGCATTTTTGTCACGCGTCCATTCGGGTCCGTTTCGGACAAGACCGCGTAAATGCCCCTTTTGTACGGCCATGGCTTATTGCCGATCAGCTCATTGAGGTCAACCGGCATCAACGTAAGGTTCCCGAGGCGGTCCACGAGGCCCTGTTCGTAGATCGACTGCTCATATGAGGTATCACCGCTGGCGAGATTCTGTGGTGCGATGTGCTCGACTGAGTAATGGGACTCCCACGCCTCAGGGGTCAACGCTCGGAAGGACCCGGGGACGCCACGCTTGACCAAGCCGGGCGCGGCATGATCCTCGATCCGGTCGTCTTGAGCACACAGCAAGATGAACTTCGCGAGCTGCTGGCTGGTCTGGTACAACGACTGCACCGTCACCTTTGCGGCCCAATCAGCCTCGGCGGTAATGTTCCCGCGGGTAGCCAGAAGGCTCTTCAAGGCCGCACGGACATCTGCGGCGGCGGGCAGGGCCGCACCAGCATCAGCGGCGCGCCTCGCCATCGCCGGAAGCCCCGTCGCAGGGTGGCCGTTCGCCATCAGCTTGCGATGAACGTCGTCGATCCCTCTCGTCGTAGCCCGCGACGTCCGCCAGAGCACCCAGAAGGCGGTAACGGCTCGCAAGACGCTCATGAACTCGTCCCGACTAGCGGGACTCTGGGTAACGGCCCACTCGGAGTAATAGCGTGCCAGCAAGGCGACGACGACTGTATGATTAGTCGATCGCAATACCTCCAAGCACAAGCGATCCAGGTCGGTGCCGAATGACATGAGCGGGGATGGACCGCCACGAGGCCAGACTTCGAATAGGAACGCCGAAACGTCGGCAAGCTGGCCCACGAACGCCCGAGCCCTTGCAACGCTTCCGTCCGGCGGCGCCACGGACTGGAACTGAAGGCGGAGGTACCGCCGTTGATCGAGAAGAGTCCCCGGTAGTTTTCGCCCGGTGTCCGCCAGCGCAAAGGCAGTAAGCATGTCGGCTGATTTTTTCCGGCGGTCGTCAGCGCGCATAGAGGGCGGGAAATAATACTCGACGCGACCAAACGCCGTCGCCGAAAGCGACGCGCTGTAGCTCGTGATCCCGCCTTCGCTGCGGACGACCAACGGCTTCAGCGTCTCCAAGGCGGTCAGAGGTTGTCCGGTGGTGTTGAGGGGTTCGAACAGCGCGAAGGCATAGTCTTCGTCGGGCGCCTTGACATCGATGACCAGCACGCCGTTCAAGAGGAACGATGCCACGACTAGAAGACGCGCGGCTGATTTCCGATGGTCATCCAGCGCATCTGGGCTTACCACGGGGTCTG
>NZ_JBEXCY010000247.1:0-15854 GCF_040605515.1 Dactylosporangium sp. NPDC005572
CGCGCCGCTATGCGCTTGTTGGTGGGCGGCCTGTACCTGGGTGCTGCTGGCCGATCTGCTGGACCGCCTGGCCGCGGGTGTGCTGCGCACCCGGATCGCCGACCGGCTCCCCTTGTCGGCGGCGGCGGAGGCGCACGCGCGCGCGGAGGCGGGCGGCTTCCGCGGCAAGCTGGTGCTGCTGCCCTAACTGAGCCGGACGGCGTTGATGTCGGGGGCCGAGCCGGAGTCGTTGAAGCAGCGGATCCAGGCGGTGCCCGCGGGGACGTGGACGCGCAGGTCGACGCGGGCCGGGATGAGCCAGTCGCGGGCGCCGGTCAGGGTCAGGGTGTGCACCGGGCCGTCGTTGACGGTGATCATGAGCGTGCGGGGCTCCGCGGTCTCGTACGTCACCGTCAGCGTCCGGGTGCCCGCGACCGGGACGTCCGGGACGCGGATGGCGAGCGTGTTCGGGCCGCCGATGTAGCCGACCCGGCTCCCGCCCTCACACGACGGGCACTCGATGATCCGCGCGCCGCTGCGGAGGTTCGCCGGGTCGGCCGCGTGCCGGGAGATCGGCACGAAGCCCGGCGGAGCAACAGCAGCGGACGACGATGCCGGCCCGCCGACCGACAACGGGGAAGAAGGAGGCGGCGCGGAGGAAGGGAAGGGCGGGGTCGACGACGCGGACGAGACAGCAGGAGCGGCAGCCGTCGACGGTGCGGCGGCGGGAGGCGTGCGCCCCGGCATGACCAGCGGAGGGACGAACGCCGCCGTGGCGGCCAGCGCGGTGAACAGCGCCGCCCAGCCCAACCGCCGCCCCGCGGTCACGGCCGTCCCACCGTGGGCCGTCATCGGTGGCCGGTCCAGCGCAGGACCGCCTCCGTGCGCGACGCCACGCCCAGCTTGGTGAAGATGTGGTGCAGGTGGTTCTTCACCGTCTTCTCGGTCAGCAGCAGGCGGTGCCCGATCGCCGCGTTCGACAGGCCCTCGGCCAGCAGGTCGAGGACGTCGCGTTCGCGGGTCGTGAGGCCGTACCGGGTCTGGACCTGCCGATGTCGCGAAGCCTCCAGCTCGCGGCTCACCTGGTCGCGCACCGACGCCGTCGCCACCGCCGCGGCCGCCGGGGACAGCCAGCCCTGCCCGGCGGCGACCGCCAGCACCGCGCGGCGCAGCTCCGGCGGGTCGAACTCCCCGTGGACCAGGTAGCCTCGCGCCCCGCCGCGCAGCATCTGGGCGATGAGCTGCGGGGATCCGTCGCTCGTCAGCACCAGGACGCTGGTGTACCGCCCCAGCTCGGCCAGCACCGACAGCCCGTCGGCGACCGGCATGCGGTGATCGAGCAGCGTCACCGCCGGCCGCGCGGCGCGGGCGCCGGCCAGCGCCTGCCGCCCGTCGGCGGCCTCGGCGACCACGGTCAGGTCGTCGGCGCACTCCAGGTACTCCCGGAGCGCCCGCCGGACGATCGGGTTGTCATCGACAATCATCACGCTCGCCATGCGGGCACCAGCACCTCGACGGTCGTCCCCCGGCCGGGCGCCGAGACGACGTGCAGCGAGCCGGAGACGGCGCGGGCGCGCTCGGCCATGCCCACGATCCCGTAGCGGTCCGCGGCGCGCAGGTCGAGCAGGTCGGCCGGGACGGCGAAGCCGCGCCCGTCATCGCGGACCAGCAGCCGCAGCCCACCGGGACCGCCGGAGAGCCGGACGGTGACCCGCCGGGCCGCGGCATGGCGGGCCGCGTTGTCGAGCGACTCCTGGAGGATGCGGCTGAGCTCGTACCGCACCGCGACACCCGGCCCGGCAGAGTCGGCGACGACGTCGACGGGCACCCCGCTGCGGCCCGACCACCGCGCGCAGATGCCGGTCACCGTCGCCGCGAAGTCCTCGTCGGGCCGGTCCAGCCGCAGGCCGTCGACCAGGTCGCGAGCCTCGCGGGCGGCCGCCGCGGCGCCGTCGCTGACCGTGGCCGCGAGGCGTTCGGCCAGGTCGGGGTGGCGGCGCAGCGACTGCGGCAGGGCGAGCGCCGCGAACGACACCCCGCGCAGCGTCTTGGCGACCGAGTCGTGCAGCTCGCGGGCCAGCCGGGCCCGCTCGTCGGCGGCGGCGGTGCGCTGGGCGGCCGCGACGACCTCGACCGACAGCTCGACCGAGCGGGTCAGCGCGGCGGTCGCGGCGGCGCCGCCGGCCGCGGCCAGCACGCACGTGACCGGGAACGTCAGCACGAAGCCGGCCAGCGTCGGATCACCGGGGGCCAGCTCGGGGGCCAGGACGGTGGCCGCGACGGCGTACCCGGCGGCGGCGTGGACCGCGGCGACCGCGAGGGCCCGCGGGCCGAGCAGGACCCCGGCGAGGGCGGAGGCCCCGGCGGCGGCGCAGTAGTACGCCACGCCGCCGTCGCTCAGCACCAGAATCGCCACGACGACGAGCGAGTCCACGGCGAGGATGGCGGGCACCCGCAGTACAACCTGGGGATCCCGGGACAGCAGGTGCACTCCGGCGGCCGTCGTGGCGGCGACCAGCCCGGCCACCAGGAGCGCCGGTCGCGGGTCGGGGACCAGCCGCAGCCCGGTGGCGGCCGCGACGATCGTGACGGCGGCCCGGCCGAGCAGCACCGCCCGCCCGAGGGCGGCCCGCGCCACCGATGGGTGCATGCGGGCGACTTTACAACCAGATCGGTCGATCTCAGCGGGGCGGCAGCCGCCGTCCGCGGACCATGACCTGCCGCCGGCCGATCTCGACGCCGATGCTGCTGACCTGGACGCCGTCGACGAAGTACCAGGGCTCGCCGTCGTAGATGTCGGGGTTCGCCCAGTCGATCCGCTCGACGCGCATGCTGATAGCGCCGACGCCGAACCGGTAGTCCGCCTCCTGGAACACCTGAACGTCGGTCATGCGTGAACAAGCGGTTACGCACGGCGATCCGTTACGTCACCCGCCAGGCGCCGAGCGGCGTCAGCGGACCTGGGCGCCGTACACGTGATCGACCGTCATCGTCATCAGGACACGGCGGTCGGCGACCATCACCGCGCGGTACTCGGCCCAGTCGGGGTGCTCGCCCGCGGCCCGGCGGTAGTAGTCGACCAGGGCCTCGACCTCCGGGCCGTGCGGGTCGTCGCCCGGGCCGGTCAGCGTGGCCACGCCCTCGGCCGTGGCCCAGGACCAGCCGTCCGGCGCGGTGACCTCCAGCGTCGCCCGGTGGTCGCGGCGCAGGTTGGCCGTCTTGGCCCGGCCCTCGGTCATCGAGACGTGGATGACCCGGCGCTCCGGGTCGTAGAACGGCATGACCGGCGAGAGCTGCGGCCGCCCGTCGGCCTTGATGGTCGCGAGGATGCCGAGGCGAGCGGCGGCGAGCAGCTCGCGGGGGTCGAAGTTCGTCACGTCCTGAACGTTAACACCCGTGTGAGGCTGTCCAGCCAGCTCGGCTCCTCGCGGCCGGGCGTGAGCCGCAGCAGCTGCCAGCCCGCCCGGCGGGGCGGGTCGTCGCGCGCCTCCACGGGGTACTGCCAGCCCTGGTTGGTGCCGAAGAACAGATGCTCGTCGCCGACCGGCACGATGCCCCGGATGCCCCAGGTGTTCGCGTTGTTGAAGCCGGTGCGGGTCAGCGGCCGGGCCGGGCCGTCCGGGTCGTCGAAGACCCACACCTGGCCGGCCACCCGGTCGTCCGGGAAGCCGACGTTGCGCAGCACGGCCAGCTCCAGGGCGCTGACCGGGCGGCCGAGCACCTGTTCGAGCACGCCCGTCGCCGGGTTCAGGGTGATGTCGCGCAGGATCTTGGTCATGTTGAACGTGCCGACGTAGAGCTTGCCGCGGAACACGGCCGCGCCCCAGCCGACGTAGTCGTTCCACCGGTCGCCGAACCCGCCACTGCCGAAGCTGGGCTTCTGGTGCAGCAGGTTGTCGCGCAGCGTCCAGCCGACCCCGCCCGGCTCGTAGACCCAGTACCGCTCCTCGCCGTAGAGCAGTTCGACCTGCTGGTTCGCCTCGCCCGGGTCCTTGATGCGGTAGACGACGCCGGCCGGGCTGCTCTTGAGGTAGGCGAGCGCGAGGTCGGGGATCGTCTCCCGCGGGATCTCGGGGTGGGCGGCGAGGTGCCGGGTGAACGACGGCTCGATGCTGGGGATGCCGAAGGTGGCGTACACCCAGCCGCCGAACGAGGTCACCGCGAACGACACCATCGACCGCGCCGTGATCGGGTCGGGGAAGAGCTGGGCCGCGGAGAAGACCAGGCGCCACTCGTCGCTCGTCTCCGGGCCGAGCCGGTGCAGCGGCGGGCTGAGGTAGACGCCGGTGTGCTCCTCGCTGCCGGTGCCGGTCCAGGTGCCGGTGACCAGGCGGTCGCGGTGGACGGTGAAGTACGTCGGCTGGTTGCCGAGCCGCCCGACCTCCTCGAACTCGAACGGGTTGGCGGCCGTCTGCAGGCACTGGACGCTGCCGGTGCACTGTCCCTGGGGCTCGGTCAGGCCGACGCCGAAGTACAGCCGCCCGCCGGCCACGACGAAGTTCTTGATGTTGTTCCACTGCGGGAAGCGGCGCCAGCCGAGGAACTCGCCGTCGCTCGCCCGGTAGGCCAGCAGGACCACGATGCCGCCGGCCTGGGCGCCGCCCTCGGTCGTCGTCTCGATCCCACCGATGAGGACGACGTCGCCGAGCGCGCCGGCGGCCCGCAGGCCGGCGACCTTGCGCAGCACCGGGCACTGCTCCGCGGTCGGGGTGCGTTCCACGGTGACGCCGGTGCCGATGTCGTACTGCCACACCTGCGCCGGCACGGCGTCGCCCACCGGTCCCATGGTCGGGGCGACGCCGTGCACGGCGTTGTAGCTGGCGGAGAACTCGACGGTCACGTTGTCCGGGTCGTCCCACGGCTGCAGCGGTACACCCAACCCCGAATCGGCGAAGTCGGGCGCAACGGTGGCGAGGCCTCCCCCGGTCACGTTGCCGACCGTGCCCCACCAGATGCTCCGCTGTGCCTCGTCGGCCGTGATCCCCCAGACGTACTGCTGGGTGATCTGCGCCCTGGCGCCGTCCTCCTCGTGGTCGGCGGTCTCTTCGCCGATGCCGAACCACCAGCGGTCGGGGTCGGCCTGCGCGGCGACGCTGACGCCGTGGCGGCGGTCCTCGCCGGGGACGATCGGTGCTCCGAACATGGACCGCCCCTACCCGGCGGTGCCCGCTAGAATCCTCCGGCCGTGTTGCACTTGGCCTTCTGGACGACGCAGTTCTTCACCCGCTTCGCCTGGGCCGTGTTCTCCCAGGCCAGGAACGAGTCGCCGTGGAACGACGAGGCCATCCCGGACGAGAGCGTGAAGCCGTCGGCCGAGCCGCTCGTCGGGTACGCAATGACGAACGAGATCGACGGGATCGCCACCGGGAAGGCGCCGCCGCAGGTGCCCGTGTAGCTGTAGGCGACGTGCGACCTGTGGTCCGGGCTGTCCAGGTGCGTGCCGTCCCAGCAGTCCTGGAACACCAGCTGGAACATGAGCGTCGCGCCGGGCGCGCACCGCGGCCAGTTCCCGTCGGCGCTGCGCCCGGCCTCGCCGCCGGGCCCCGCGCAGTAGAACTGGTTGACCGAGCCGGCCGGGGTGGGCTGCTGGAGCTTCGCGTCCCCGGCGATCATCCGGAACCCCTGCGGGAACGGCACGGTCTTCGAGGAGTCGCTCAGCCGCGACCCGTAGTACACGACGACGCCCTTCGGCTCGACCGCGACCCCGCGCTCGTACAGCGTCGGCACCCAGTACGCCGACAGGTCCGGCGCGGGCGCACAGCTGGTGCCGGCGTTGGCCAGCAGCGTGTCGGCGGTGCTGCTCGCGCTGGTGCTGCGGTTGCCGAGGAAGCTGTGCATGTGCGACGCCCCCGGAAGGTTCGGGAACACGATCGGGTCGTCCTTGAGCGAGTGGCTGTACGTGCAGGTCGCGTTGAACTCGGGCACCCGGACGGCACCGGCCGGCGCGGGGTCCATCGGCAGCGCGTTGAAGGCGGCGAGCTGCGCGCTCCACTTCGCGGGGTCGACCTTGACCCACCCGGCGGGTTCGGCGGCGGTACCGCTGCTGATCGAGAACCAGTTGAGGTTCACGAAGTCCCCGCCGCCCTGGCTCCTCATGACGGCGAAGAGGGTCTGGCTTCCGGCGGGGGCGGCGGCGGTACCGCTGAGCGTCGTCCACGCCTGCCAGCCTCCGGTCGCCGCGATCGTGAACTGGGCCAGGACCGGCCCGGTGAGCGCACCGGTGCGCAGCTCGACGGTGCCCCCGCCCACTGCGGAGGCGACGCGGGCGCTGACGGTGACGGCTCCGCCGCCGCCCAGCTCCACACCGTCGTACCTGAGCCAGTCGCCGTTGCTCAGGTACCCGACGGCCTGCCCACCGCCGGCGTCGACGGTGGCTTCCACTTGGGCGCCGCTCATGGCCGCGAAGCCTTCGGCCTGGACGGTGACGGTTGTCGCGGCGTTCGCGAACCGCATCGCGACGACGGTGACGGCCGCCAGCGCGATGACGGTGATGCCGGCGATCCGCAGGAGCGGTGAACGCCGACGTCTGACCTCGGACACGGTTCCTCCAACGTTCGAGGGGAC
Organism: Dactylosporangium sp. NPDC005572; assembly: GCF_040605515.1. Lineage (NCBI taxonomy): Bacteria > Bacillati > Actinomycetota > Actinomycetes > Micromonosporales > Micromonosporaceae > Dactylosporangium > Dactylosporangium sp. NPDC005572. Next base: position 6,544 of record NZ_JBEXCY010000247.1, read on the forward strand.
GGCGGCGAGGGCGTTCCGCCGTGGTTGACGGGGTCCCTCACGCTAGGCCCGCACGATGCCGCTTGACCTGAGCCTTTGGACTCACGAGAGAGCGCTCTCTGGACCCAATTCCCGGGCCGGCCCGGCCGCACGCACCAGTCGACGCGCGACTATTGGTTGCGGCCGGGACGGCCACCGCATTGCTGGCCGTCCCGGCACCGGCGTCCGCCGCCAATCTCGGCAGCTACCTCAGGCGCGACGGCACCAGCGGAAGCTGCCGGCGCTACTCCGCCGACGTCGACCAGTAGTGCCACGGCGGTCTCTGCGTGGCACTACTGCCGGTAGCACTGCTCCGCAGACCGCCGCGGACGCACCGCGCCGCGACAGATTCAGGCCCACAATTCCAAGATCGCGCGCGCCATCCCACAGCCGGGGCAACGCCGGCCTAGTTGCGGGGTCCGTGTGAAGCTGGCGGCGGCTGATTGGTGACGCCCCGTCGAGTGCGGGTGGAGTTGACCATGGCGCAGCAGCGACTGCGTCAGCTCGGGGGTTGCGGCTCGAAGGCGTGGATCACGTCCTGTCCGGCCGCGATGACGCTGCACGTCGACTCCGGGACCTCGTTCCAGGCGCCCGGCAGGTCGCCCAGTGGTTCGGAGACGATCAGGCGGGACTCGTCCGACACCATCCGGAGCGCCGGAATGTCCGGGTGGAGCATGCGCAGGTTGCGGGGCTCGCTGCTGTAGAACAGCGACCGCGACTCGTGGCGGGTGGAGTACCGGAACGCCCAGACCGCCGATCCGTCGGTCGTGGCGACGGTCATCTGTACCGGATCAGCGACCTCGTGCCGGCGCGCGACGGCCTCGACGAGGCCGACCATGCGGGCCACCGCGCCGGGCGGGTCGTCGCGCAGGCCGAAGGTGAGCGCCAGGAAGAACATCAGCTCGGAGTCGGTGGACCCCTCGATCGCGGGGAAGAACTCGGCGTCGACGGCCAGCGTGAGGTCGCGTTTCAGCTCGGCGAACCGGGCGATGGAGCCGTTGTGCATCCAGAGCCACCGCTCGAACCGGAACGGGTGGCAGTTGGTCTGCTGCACCGACGTGCCGGTCGAGGAGCGGACGTGCGCCAGGAACAGCGGCGAGCTGACGTGGGCGGCCAGCTCGCGGAGGTTGCGGTCGCTCCACGCCGGGCCGATGGCGCGGACCAGGCCGGGAACGTCGCCCACGCCGTACCAGCCGACACCGAACCCGTCGCCGTTGGTGGTGTCGACGCCGAGGCGGGCGTGGCGGCTCTGGTCGATCAGCGAATGGACCGGCTTGTACAGCACCTCCTCGAGGAGCAGTGGTGAGCCCGAGTACACGAGCCATCGGCACATCGCCGCCTCCGCCCGTCGTCCGTACAGCACGAGTCTGACTCGGCGCCGTCCCATCGGCGGAGGATTCGTGGGATGAGGCGGCCCGACCCACGGTCCAGCCGGCTGGCTTCCAGCGGGCGGTATCGTGCTTGCACCGTCGGGCTGGGAGGGTCGGTATGCGAAGCGCGCAGTGGTACGCAGGGGACGATCGGAACTCCTACATCCACCGGGCCTGGATGCGGCGCGGGTTGCCGGGCGACGCGCTCGACGGGTCGCGGCCGCAGATCGCCATCGCCAACACCGCCTCCGACCTCACGCCCTGCAACAGTCATCTTGACGAGGTTGCCGAGCACGTCAAGCGTGGGGTGTGGGAGGCCGGTGGGGTGCCGCACAACCTGCCCGTCGTATCCATCGGCGAGACGCAGGTGCGGCCGACGGCGATGCTCTGGCGAAACATGGCCGCCATGGCCACCGAGGAGATGCTCCGGGCCAACCCCGTCGACGGGGTGGTGCTGCTCGGGGGGTGTGACAAGACCATCCCGTCGCTGCTGATGGCGGCGGCGTCCGTCGGGCTGCCCGCGCTCGTCGTGCCCGGCGGGCCCATGCTCACGGGGACGTTCCGGGGGACGCCGCTCGGGTGCGGGACCGACGTGTGGCGGCTGTCCGAGGAGGTTCGCGCCGGGACGTTGTCGGAGCAGGCGTTCCTCGACTCCGAGTCGTCGATGATCCGCAGCCGGGGGCACTGCAACACCATGGGTACCGCCTCCACCATGGCCATCATGGCCGAGGCGCTCGGGATGACCATCCCGGGCACGGCCGGGATCCCGGCGCCCGACAGCCGGCTGCTCGTGCGGGCCCACGAGGCGGGGAAGCTCGCCGTGCAGCTCGTGCAGCAGGGTGTGCGACCGGCGCAGGTGATGACGGCCGGCTCGTTCCGCAACGCCATCGTCGCCCTCGCGGCGACCGGCGGGTCGACCAACGCCGTCGTGCACCTGCTCGCGATCGCCGGGCGACTGGGGGTACCGCTGAAACTCCAGGACTTCGATGATCTCGGAGCTGCCGTGCCGCTCCTCGTCGACCTCCAGCCGGCGGGGCGGCATCTGATGGAGGACCTGCACCGGGCGGGCGGGCTCGCGGCGGTGCTGCGGGAGGTCGCCGACCTGCTCGACCCGGAGGCGCTGACGGTGACCGGGCGGCCGTTCGTCGAGCATCTCGCGGAGGCGCAGGTCTGGGACCGCGAGGTCATCCGCCCGCGGGACGCGCCACTGCAACCGGCGGCCGGGATTGCGGTGCTGCACGGCAACCTCGCGCCGGCCGGCGCCATCATCAAGCCGGCGGCCGCCTCACCGCACCTGCTGCGGCACCGGGGCCGGGCGCTGGTGTTCGACTCGATCGAGGACTTCCACGCCCGCGTCGACGACCCCGCGCTGGACGTCGACGCCGACACCGTGCTGATCCTGCGGGGATGCGGTCCCAAGGGGTACCCCGGAATGCCCGAGGTCTCGAACCTGCCCCTGCCCGCCAAGCTCCTGCACCAGGGCGTCCGCGACATGGTCCGGATCTGCGACGGGCGGATGAGCGGCACCGCCTACGGCACCGTCGTGCTGCACGTCGCGCCCGAGGCGGCGGCCGGCGGGCCGCTCGACCGGGTGCGCACCGGCGACTGGGTCACGCTCGACGTGCCCCGCCGCAGCCTGCACGTCGAGGCCGACCTGGACGCCCGCGAGCCGTCGGAGGCGTTCCGCGCGGCGCTCGCCCGGCCCCGGCGCGGCTGGGAGCGGCTGTACGTCCAGACCGTCATGGGCGCCGACACGGGCGCCGACCTGGACTTCCTGCTCGGAGCGAGCGGCGACGCGGTGTCCCGCGAGTCACACTGAGCCGCCCCGACCTGTCGGCGGCCTGTTCCTGCTCGCCCGCGACCGCAGCCGCGCGGTCATCATCGACGCGACCGTTGTCGCCACCGGCTCCGGCCCTGGCCGAGCGCTCCTAGCCGGCCGGCCGTTCGCGCGATGCGCGCTGCCGGCGGGCGTCGGCGAGGCGGTCTCGGGAGCTGAGGGTGTCGGGATGGTCCGGGCCGAGTACCCGCTCCCGATCGGCAAGCGTTTGCTCGTGCAGGCTGATCGACTCGTCCAGCCGCCCCACCTTCCGGTAGCCGTTCGCGACGCTGCTACGGGAGCTGAGGGTGTCCGGGTGGTCCGGGCCGAGCACCCGCTCCCGATCGGCGAGCGTTTGCTCGTGCAGGCTGATCGACTCGCCCAGCCGCCCCACCTTCCGGTAGCCGATGGCGACGCTGCTACGGGAGCTCAGGGTGTCCGGGTGGTCCGGGCCCAGCACCCGCTCCCGATCGGCAAGCGTCCGCTCGTGCAGGCTGATCGACTCGTCCAACCGCCCCACCACCCAGTAGCTGTTGGCGAGGCCGCCACGGGAGCTCAGGGTGTCGGGATGGTCCGGGCCGAGTACCCGCTCCCGATCGGCAAGCGTCCGCTCATCCAGGCCGATCGCGTCGTCCAGCCGCCCCACCGCCCGATAACAGATGGCGAGGTTCCCGCGGGACCTGACGGTATCGGGGTGGTCCGGGCCGAGCACCCGCTCCCGGTCGGCAAGTGTCCGCTCGCTCAGGGCCATCGCCTCGTCCACCCGCCCGGCCGTCCAGTAACCACCGGCGAGGTTGCTGCGGGAGTTCAGCGTGTCCGGATGATCCGCGCCCAGCAACTGTTCGCAGGCCTGGACGTGGGACTCGCCCAGGGCGATGGCACGGCTTGTGTCGGGGACCCTGGCGAGCCGGTAGACCATCCAGCCGCGCAGCTTGAGGACGCGCCGGGTGCTTCGGTCGCCGCCGGGGTGGCCGGCGATCGTCTGGACGTGCTGGGCGTACTCCGCGATCCGGGCGCGATCGGTCCACCCGATACCGGCCTCGGCCGCCGCGGCCTCGAGGCGGTCGGCTGTGTCGATGAGTACCTCGTCGAGGCGGCCGAGGTGGTGGTTGTGATCGCGGACGACGCGCTGGACGAGGCGGTGGACCACGACGCGGTCGGTGTCGACGGCCGGGATGGTCAGGGAACGTCCGGCGAGGACGGCCGCCGCGTTGTCGTCGGCGGTGAGGTGGCCGAGCAGCACCGGATCGACGCCGGTCGGGTCGAGGACAGCCAGGCGGTCGAGCAGGTCGCGGGCGTGGCCGTCCGGGTCGGCCGTGGCGAGGTCGTCCAGGGCCAGCAGGACCGCCTCGGCGGCGCCGTGCGGGTACGGGTCGCCGACCGGGCGGGGCAGCACCTCCGCCGTGGACATGGTGGCCAGGCGGTCCAGGTACGCGCCGTACGTACGGTAGCGGCGGCGGGGGCCGATGACCGCGCTGGCGCAGGCGAGCGCGAGGGGCAGCCGGCCGAGCTCGACGGCGAGTCGGGCGGCGTCGGTGTCGTCGGGGAGGCCGGTGCGTTCGCGGAGGTACGCGACGGCCTCGGCGGGCGTGAACAGGGTGACGTCCAGCGGCTCGCCGATGTTCTCGAAGTCGTGGCGGGTCGTGGTGACCACCGTGTGCACCGCGCCGACCGGCGGCAGCCAGGCGCGGATGAGGTCCGGGTCGAGGGCGTTGTCGTACACCAGCAGGCACGGGCCCGCGTGCGCGCGCAGCCAGGCCAGGGCGGCTTTCGCGGCGTCCGCCGGGTCGGCGTCCGGGCCGCGGACCCCGACCGCGGCCGCGAGGGTGTCGAGGCCGGTCACCAGGTTCGCGGCGGTGTCGGCAACCACCCACACCACGACCGGCCAGCCCTCCGCGACGCGGGACCGGGCGTACGCGGCGGCGAGCTGCGTCTTGCCGATGCCCCGCTGCCCCATCACCGCACACACGACGACCGCGCGGCCCGTGCCGGCCATCACCGTCAGGCGATCCAGCAGGTCCACCCGGTCCTGCCAGGCCACCGCCCGGCCCGGCAGGTCACCGACGACCACCTGCGCAACGCGGTCCACCGACGAAGGAGCGACCGGCGACGCGACGACCGCCGCCTGAGCGGGCGGGTCGCTGTGGTTGGCCCATTTCGTGCCGCCGGACAGCACGAGCGCGACGGCGATGCCGGCGATCGTGGCGGCGACCTCGTTGCTCTGGTGATACGGGCCGGCGGCCGCCAGCCAGCCGGCCGCACCGGCCACCACGGCCGCAAGGATCACCGTTGCCCAGCGCACGCCCGTCCCATCCCGTGCGGGTCACCAACCGCAGCCACTCCATCACATCAAGCGGCCGCAAGGACACCACGGAATCGGCCGGGCTCGACGCCCCGGTCGACCCACGGTTCCGGATGGACGGTCCCGGCCGGGACCCTCGCCGGAGCGGCGGGGTCAGCCGGCCAGGTGGCCCCAGCGGTGTTCCAGCTCGCGCCACGTGCCCTGGGCCGCCGCGGTGCCGTCCTGGAGGACCACCACGCGGTCGGCCTGGGTCAGGGCCGCTCGCTTCGACGTCGAGCCGATCACCGTGACGCCGTGCTCGCGCAGCGCGCGCCACAGTGCCAGCTCCGTGGTCACGTCCAGGGCGGACGAGACGTCGTCGGCGATGAGCAGCTCCGTCCGTGGGGCCAGGGCGCGGGCCAGGGCCAGGCGTTGCAGCTGGCCGCCGGAGAGGCGGGTGCCCTTGTGGCCGATGAGCAGGCCCAGGCCGGCGCCCGCGGCGGCCAGGTCGTGCTCCAGCTGGGCCGTCGAGACGGCCGTGTCGGCGTCGACCTCGTGGCCCAGGCGGATGTTGTCGGCGACCGTCCCGGACAGGACCCGCGGCAGCTGGGCCACGTAGCCGATCTGGTTCGGGCGCAGGAACATCTCCGGCTCGGTCACCGGCTCGCCGTTCCACTTGAGCTTCCCGGTGTGGTGGACGATGCCGGCCAGCGCCCGCAGCAGGCTCGACTTGCCCGAGCCGACCGGGCCGACGACGAGCACGAGCTGGCCGCGTTCGATCGACAGGTCGAGGTCGCGGACCGCGACCGTGCCGTCCTCGTGGACGGCCGTGAAGCCGTCCAGATCGAGGCGGCGCAGCGGGTGGCGGGGCGCGGCCTTCGGGGCCGGCGCGGTGCCGTCCGACAGGTCGACGCCCTGGACGGCGGCCGCGTACTCGCCGACGCCGCTCATCGCGACCGTCCGGCGGGTCCACACGCGGGCCGACGGGAGCTGCGAGATCAGCGACGCCGTCGTCCAGGCGAACCAGCGCGCGGAGCCCAGCGTGGAGACCGCGACGAGCGCGGCGCCCGGGGACAGCGCGCCGGTGAGCAGCAGCGCCCACGCCCCGATCGGGAGCAGGCCGCTGGCCAGGGCCGGGGTCGAGCGGGCCCAGACCTGGACCGAGATCTCGAACCGCTGGCGGTCGCTGCGGACCCGGTCGAGGCGGGCCAGGTGGGCCAGCACCGGGCCGGTCGCGCCGGCCAGCTTGACCGTGCGGGCCGCGGACAGCGACGACACGAGCGACGTGGCGAACGCCGCCCGCGCGGCGACCGTCTTCTGCGCGGAGCGTTTCAGCGACGGGCCGAAGAGGGTCGCGGCCAGGCCGGACAGCACGATCGTCCCGGCCATGAACAGCGCCGGCACAATCGATCCGGACACGACCGTCATCGACACCAGCACGAACACGCAGATCGACTGGTCGATGAGGTTGTCGGCCAGCACGACCACCCGCTCGGTGTCGCCGCCCTGCGCGACGACCTCGGCCGGGGTGTGCTTGCTGACCCGGCGGGGGCCGGTCTGCCCGTGCACCAGCCGCAGGCTGATGCGCAGCAGCTGGCGGACCCACCACTCGGGGAACCACTTGCCCGTGTAGTACGGCAGGGCCAGCGGTACCAGCAGGCCGCACACGATCCCGATGGCCGGCCAGAGCGTGTCGCCGGCGCCGTCGACCAGGTCGGCCCACAGCCAGGGCAGGACCGAGCCGTCGAGGCCGAGCAGCACCATGACGCAGAACATCAGCACCGACGCGATCCCGAACCGGGCGTCGTTGGTCGCCAGCTTGAAGATGTTCCACAACGTGCGCGCCTTGGGCAGGTTCGGCAGCGGCGGCGGGTCGGCCTTGGCCGGACCGGGGCCGGTCGCGTCGACCAGCGACGACGGCAGCGCGCTGCTGGTGACCACGGGCGACGAGGCGCCGCTCGATGCCAGCAGCGCGGCGAAGCGCGAGGAGGTCGCCATCGGCCCGGCCTCCACGACCTGGCCGTCGGCGAGGACCACGACCTCGTCGCAGTTGCGCACCGACGACAGCCGGTGGGCGACGATGATGCCGATCCGCCCGTGCAGCATGCGCTCGGTGGCCCGCTGCACCTGCTGCTCGGTCACCGGGTCGAGCCGGGCGGTCGCCTCGTCGAGGATCACGACCTGCGGGTCCCGGACCATGATCCGGGCGAACGCGACGAGCTGCTCCTGGCCGGCCGACAGCACGTGGCCGCCGTCGCCGAGCCGGGTGTCGAGGCCGTCGGGCAGGTCGGCGACCCAGCCGGTGAGGCCGAGCTCGTCGACCGCGCGGGCGGCGGCGTCGAGCAGGTGCTCGTCGAACAGCGCGATGTTCTCCGCGAGCGTGCCGGCCAGGATCTCGGTGCGCTGCGGTACGACGGCGATGAACCGGCGCAGCTGCTCGACGTCGACGTCGAGCAGGTCGGTCCCGCCCAGGAACACGGTGCCGCGCGGCAGGTCGACGGCCCGTGTCAGGACCTTGGCCAGGGTCGACTTGCCCGACCCGGTCCGGCCGACGAGCGCGTACGACCGGCCGCGGTGGAACGTCAGCGAGACGTCCAGCAGCGCGGCGCGGTGGGCCTGCTCGCCGTAGCGGAACGTGAGCCCGCGGACGCTGAGGTCGCCGGGCGTGGGGGCGACGCCGCCGGTCGGCTCCTGCTTCGAGTCGCGCAGCAGCTGGACGCGGGCCCACGCGCCGAGCGCGTACTGCAGCTCCGGCACCATCCGGCTGGTGTGCTCGACGGTGGCGCCGAAGCCCAGCGTGAGCAGCCAGACGGCGGTGAGCTGGGCGCCGTCGATCCGGTCGGTCGCGAGCGCCCACACGCCGGCGAGCACGACGACGGCGATGCCGAGCCGCACCACGCCGGACGCCGACGCGGTGACCGCGGCCGAGCGCTTCCACACCTTCCGGCCGCGGGTCAGCACCTGGCTGGCCCGCCGCGCGTAGAGGCGCAGCACGTAGGGCCGGGCGAGCGTGGTACGGACGTCGTCCTGGCCGTGGATGGACTCCTCCATGACCGCGGCGAGGTCGCTCCACGCCTCCTCCTCGCCCATCCGCAGCGAGGCGATCTTCGCCGTGGGATTGCGCAGGGCGATCGTCAGGCCGACCGTGAGCACGATCATGCCGATGCCGGCCGGCCACCAGACGAAGAGGGTGGTACCGATGGACAGCACGGTGAAGGCGACCGACTGGGCGATCCGCACGCCGCTGTTGCGCAGCTCGGCGGCGACCTGGTAGACGTCGCCGTCGATGCGGTCGAGCAGCTCGCCGACCGGGGTGGTCTCCAGGGTCGGCAGGTCCTGACCGAAGGCCACACGACAGAGCCGCCGACGAACGTCGGCGGCCCAGTCGGCGGTCAGTCCGGCCATGATCAGCGATACCGCGAGATCGGTCAGCACAGCCGCGGCGAGCGCGACGGCCAGGATCGTGAACATGAGCCATGATCGATGGATGAGCACGGCGCCGCCGACGGCCGCAGCGATGGCCTGGCCGATGGCGCCGAGCACGATGAGGCAGGCCACGACACCGGTGCGGCCCGGTGACGTGGCCCAGAGGTCACGGATCAGGCGCATGGTGGATCCCCCGGGGTGTTTGGTGGCGGTGTATTAGCCTCCACCGACACCCGGGGTCGGTTCAACAGGTTTTACCGTGGCTTTTCCTGTGGCGAGGACAACAGTGCGTCGACGGTGTCGATCGTGGCCGCCGCGCCCGTCATTTCTGCGGCGGCCCGGGCGTCGTCGTCGAGCGCGGCGCGGGCCCGCGCGGCGACCTGCGCGGTCCACGGCCGGG